>NZ_JAPQLK010000079.1:0-3819 GCF_028981785.1 Wolbachia endosymbiont of Drosophila leontia | reverse complement strand
CACCAGCTTGCAAATGATTGTCCTTTCCTTCATTTCTCTCCTATTACGAAGATTTTAAACAGGTTCTTAACTATGCTTATTTTACCTCATATTTTCGAGATCCTTAACAGGTTCTAAGATTAGAGTCAGCTGAAAATATCATATTTACTATTTTATCTGTAATTTTGGTTTTATTATAGGTTCACTTTATTTTTTGATCTCAGTTCTCAAGTAGGTAGGTATTTTTATGTAAATAGATTTTATCAAAAACTTAAGGAACATAGCCTATTTTAGTCATTTTACATAATGCTCGTGAGAACTAGTTTTAATTGAAAGGTCACTCCAAAGAGTCTTATTACTAAAAATGAAGTTTTGAAAAAAGGAGAAATATAGAACAGATGAAGCTTTTGAAGTCTCATTAGCAGCCATCCACCAGTCCAAGTCTGAGCTTTTCACAATATAGATACACCTTTATCCATAATATACCTTACTATATCTAGACGACCATATTCATCGGCTAAGGGTAGAAGAGCCATGTCATTATTTGCAATATTACCTTTACTAATAAACTTTCTAACTTTTTTTATAGCACGGAGCAATTCATCATCACGTAAGACCACTGTATTTAATTATAAGATATGCTCAATTTAGTATTTTCAAATTTATTTACAAAGCAACGTTTTTTTGAACTAAATATTTTTTAAAAGAAACATTTTTTTTAGCGCTATCTTAAATTCTTTTATTTACTTATTTACTTTTAATTTTCTCAAAAAAGGGCAAAAAAGATGCAATACGCTGAGAGCATTTTACATAAAGTATGCATTATGAAAGCACTATTAAAAGATTACGGAAGGAAAATCACCCTATGTGGCTAAAGTATATTGGGGAAAAGTAGGTCAATGGCGCGGGTTTTAAGGCTATGTTAAATTTGGTATAGATGAGTTCGTGAAATAACGTGGCTGGTGTACTCATTTCTTCAACTTCAGGCCAAAACTTTTTAGACATAACTATTCCTAGACATACCAAAGCACATGCAAACAATAGAGCAGCTATGCCTCCGTATTGCAGGTATATAGTAGCACTTGCCAACAAAGCCAATCCTATTGTAACCCACACTTTCTCATTTGAAACAAGGTTACCTTTAGTCTCTGTTTTCTGCACAGCAGCTTTTTTATTTGAAAACTTTTCAATTATCAATTATCTGATTGTGTAGATTGCACTTCTGTTTTCTTAGCTTGCTCTACTGCTATAGCTTTTTGTATATCGCTTTGACTGAAAAGTTCTTCCTGAGATGCAGTTGCTTTTTCATCTTCTAGTAACTTTATTGGCAATTTGTAATTTCTGTTTTGCTCTGTTGTTTTGGATTGCTCTACTTTGTTAGCCAATATTGCCTCTACACCATCTTCTACTCTCTCTGGTTCCCGTTTTACAGGAGATACTTGAGAGTATCTTCGTCTATCTCTGTTATACTGAAACCTACTCTACTATGCTTTTTTCTTGTCCTATACCCATTTACTATCCCAAAATTAGTATAAGTATATGATACTATTTAAAATATAGTAAACTTACTTGGGTTACATATTTACATTTTTAATTTTGAAGTTATGCACTTCCTTAATATTCGTGCATTTTTCTACCATACTTCATTAAAACCAACACTTAACCTCTTTAGCTGTCTCAATAATTTTTCCCTTTCTTCAGATAAATTCTTTACTTTGACATATTCTTCCTCAATCTTCTTCTTTTCCCTTTCTCGTTCTTTGATGATTACTTTAATAACTTCTTCTTGACATTTGCTTTTGCCGTTTTCAAGCTCTGACTTTAGTCTTCTTATTTTATATTCTAACTCATCAAATCTTTCATGCTTTTCTAAAAATTCTATCATTCCGTTTATTTCATTTAACATCTTTTCTTCTTTTATATTTTTTGTAATCAGAGAAAGTAAAAATTTATCTATTTGATAATCAACATTTGCTTGGGCTGTGAATGACTCTATCAGATTTTCTTGACATTTGAAATCGCATAAAAAGCTGACAAATCTTATCTTCTTTTCAAGGTAATTTTTCATGTCCCTTGAAAGATTTAGCTTTAGTGCTTCATATGACTTGGATAATGACTCTTCCAGTTTCGTTAGGTGTTTTTGATCTATTTTCTTAGGATCTTCAGATAATAGGGTTATTAGTAAATGTTTAATTATTTCAACATCATTTGATTTTATTGCATTATAAAGTGCTTTTTCTCTATCTTCTCTCACGTTGTACAATTCTGATGAATAACTCAAGCTGAATAAATAGTTTACTTCACTACCATCTTCTTTAGGATAGACCACAATATTTACTTCTCTTAAAGGGTGATCACCATTAAACTCCTTCAGCAGTTCTTTCTCAGTGGTTTCTTCTATAGCAACGGCTGCTTTACTTAGCTTTTTAAGCTGATCTATATCACTACTTTCTTTTTCAAGTAAAATTTTTGCTTTTTTTAGTATTCTTCGATAGTGAGCTACTTTTTCTTCACTACTTAGTATTTTAAAGAATTGTTTCAACTGCTCAAAACTATATGACAGAAATTTCATTTCTCTATCCTCATTTTATCATTTACGGTAACCCATTATCATAAAAACTGAAACAATTTTCTTTCTCACAGAGAGCTGAATCCCTAAATTTTTTACAAGGTTGTGAAAAAGGGTAAACTCCAAATCACCCATTTCAATTCTAGTATCACATTAAGCCATTATCAAAAAAACTAAAATGGCTTTTTCCTGTTATTACTATGTGTCTATTAACTTGATTCCTACATTATCACATGCCAATTCTAATTTCCGTGTATTTTTTTCATCTTCCTCCGTTGGTTCTGGATCTCCGCTTGGATGATTATGTGCTACTATAGCATACGTCGATTCTACCAGCAATCCCATTTTGACTATTTCCCTTATGTAAAAAGGTGCTTTGTTCACAGTTCCGGTATCTTGAATATACTCATGCACCAAACGGTTACCTGGATCCAAGTATATTACTCGTAAGCTTTCTTTTCTGAACTGTCCTATTGTTGCCTTCAAGTACTCTATTAGCTTTGTTTTATTATCCATAATCGATAATTTTTCTAACTTACCTTTCAACATTCTTTGTATAATTTCTTTCACGCATTGAATACTTGCGACTGCTGAGTCATTCATTCCTGCAACGATTTTTAGCTCGTAAAGATCAGCACTAATTACTTTTCCCACACTATTGAATAGAGCCATTAGTTTCTCTGCAACATTTCTGCTTTCTCCTTTTTCGCATACGAATATAGCAAAAGTTCCAGCAACTCATGATCAAGCAGAGTTCTGTCTTTGCTTGATAAAATTCTAGCTTCTAATTTTTCTTTTCTTTTATTCTCACTATTACTCATAAAAACCTCCAAGGTCAACATTATATACAAATTCAGCGCCAGCTTTCTGACGCAGTAGTTCTCGAGGTATTACCCTTTTGAACTCCAAATTTGCAATGTTGTCCGTGTTGCTTACAATATATAACACTGCAATAATACCTAAAACATAGCAATAGTATACGTGTGGCACGACTGCCAAAGGTGAAACTCCAGCAATAGTGCTAGCCAAAAGCAATTGAGCGCCATACGGTATTAATCCTTGAAACACACAAGAAAATATGCCTAGCCATGCTGCACTATAGTGAGGCGGTATTTCATATTTCTTAGAACCTGTTAAGGATCTCGAAAATATGAGGTAGAATAAGCATAGTTAAGAAAGAGGCATATCTATGCAAAAAAGCTATCCAAGCGATATAAGTAAAGAACAATTTGAAAAAATTAGACCAATACTGGAGAGTAGCAGAAAGAAAA
>NZ_JAPQLK010000078.1:0-2391 GCF_028981785.1 Wolbachia endosymbiont of Drosophila leontia | reverse complement strand
GAGTGGTAGTGAAATTTCTTTTACTCAAATTTAGGTATTCACTGACCGTTCTTATTATAAATACCAGAATAATAAGCTACTGATATTCTCCATCTTTTTTATCTTTAATCCATCATAGCTAGCGATGCAACAAAGCCATTCCAGTGTCAAGCACTGGAATGACATCATAGGGGCACTGCCCTTTTGGATGGAAACCAGTGTCAGCTACTTAGATGATACCTTTTTTCTACTTAGTTTGGGTTATGCAAGAAGTCTATTGCATTCCTGAGCAATTTGATTCATTATTCTTTTTGTAAAAAATTTTCTTAACTTTCTCTCCACTTTTTTGATAAGGTCACTTTAAAGGAAGTCTAATAGATGCTACATAGAAATCCAGATGAGTTTCTAAAGTCTATTCCAAAAGATAGGCGCATAATGTGCCTTGACATGGGAGAAAAGCAAATAGGCATAGCATTTAGCGATAAAACACAGCTCATAGCCACAGCTCATAGCATATATCACAGAAAAAATATGAGCAAAGATTTAGGTTATCTGCATAGAATATTCAAAGAAAATGAATCTGGATCAATGGTAATAGGACTACCGTTAAAAATGGACGAGCAAGAAACTAAATGGTGTAAAACTATAATCCAATTCGCAAATAAAATAATAAAAAAATATAAAGTAAATATATACTTACAAGACGAAAGCTTCTCAACATCTATCGCAACTCATACACTAAAAATTACTGGAATATCAATCACAAAATCGAAAAAAATAGATGATAAAATCTCCGCATGTATTATTTTGCAACGAACGTTAGACAAGATAAATACAATCAAATAGTTTTTCCAGATCTGGAAATCTTCAAACTGAATCCCATATAAAAGTTACTCAACAAAACAAGAACCTTTCGTATAAGCATGACAAATTGCTACAGCAAGAGCGTCAGCAGCATGGTGGCATTTTATACTCAAATTTTTAACTATTTGCTTCACCATAAATATCATCTGATCCTTATCAGCATGGCCATTTCCGGTAATGCTTTTTTTTACATAGTTTGCATCATATTCATTCATAGTTAGCTTTGTTATTTTTAACGCTAAAATTACAACCCCTCTTGCATATCCTAAAGTTAGTGAAGATTTAGGATTTTTATTAACAAAAATTTTCTCCACCGCAGCTTCATTCGGAGAGTATAGGGAAATTACTTTCTTTAATTGTTCAAAAATTATATGTAGGCGTTCACCTGTACCCAATTTACCATCAGTTGATATGGTACCGCCGCCCAAAAATTCAATATTATTTTTTTCGTTCAGGCTGATAATGGCCCACCCAGTCTTGCTTATTCCTGGATCTAGACCTATTATTTTAACCACTTAATAAACGCTTAACCAATAGACAAACAAAAATAAAAATATCCAGACTACATCTACAAAGTGCCAATACCAGGAGGCAAACTCAAAGCACAAATGGTCCTGAAGTGTAAATTGGCCTTTCCGTGCTCTAAATAAACACACTGATAAAAACATTATTCCTATTATAACGTGTGCGCAGTGAAAACCGGTAATCATATAAAAATTGGATGTATAAATAAGCTTTTCTCCTGTTTCTTGTAGAGAAAAACTCGCTTCATGATACTCTATTGCTTGCACTATTATAAAAAAAACTCCAAGCAATATAGTTATGGACAGCATTTTAATCATGCTCTTTTTATCATTTTTAAGTAAAGAGTGATTTGCCCAAGTAATTGTTGTACCAGAAAGCAATAATATTAATGTATTCATGAATGGTAGTGACCATGGATCAGGTGGCAAAATTCCCTCAGGGGGCCATTCAACTTTTTTTGCAGGAGAAAACGCCTCAAATAAAAAAACTGGATCAAGCCAGGCTTTAAAGAATGAACAAAAGAACACTATAAAAAATACGACCTCCGAGAGAATAAACAAGTACATTGCAAATTTGAGTCCATGTTTTACAATGGCAGTGTGACATTTGTCATAAATGGCCTCCCTTATTACATCTCTCCACCAATAAAACAGCACCCCTGATACTGCGGAGATTCCCAAAACTAAACAAAACATTCCGACAATTTGTTTATGAAGCGCGCCAACTAATCCAAGTGCAAGAATAAGAATTGCTGCTGATACAGCAATTGGCCAAGGGCTTGGATCCACTAAATGAAAATCATGTTCTTTACTTTTCATAGCATTTTAAAAAATACCTATTAAGGATACAAATTAGCTTAAAATTGTCAACGTTCCTTAGAACCTGTTAAGGATCTCGAAAATATGAGGTAGAATAAGCATAGTTAAGAAAGAGGCATATCTATGCAAAAAAGCTATCCAAGCGATATAAGTAAAGAACAATTTGAAAAAATTAGACCAATACTGGAGAGTAGCAGAAAGAAAA
>NZ_JAPQLK010000077.1:0-9678 GCF_028981785.1 Wolbachia endosymbiont of Drosophila leontia | reverse complement strand
AAGCACCAATAATAAAGTTAGCCTACGATGAATTAGACAGGTTTAGCTGGAATGAAAAAGATTTAGTAGCTTATGAAGAAAGAATAATGGATCTACGGAAAGAAGAAGCCATTCTTGAATACAGACTTGACCTTGCTACTGAAAAAGGCATCCAAATTGGCGAAGAAAGAGGCATCAAAATCGGTAAAGAGGAAGGGAAAATCGAAGGAAAAATCGAAGTCGCAAAAGCAATGCTGGCTAACAATGTTGATGTCAACACTATTGTCAAATTTACTGGCCTTTCTATTAGTGAGATTGAAGAATTAAGTGTGAACGGTACAGAGTAATTTCAAAGTGCATTTGCAGTTGGAACGGATACATTTAATGAGAGTCCCATTTCACGGTGTTCAAATCTACTCCTCCTTGTACCATCTCCCAAAGTGGGCTCATTTCTCTCAGTCGGCCAACATTTTTAGCAACAAGATCTGCTGCATACAAAACTTCTTCTCTAGTTGTAAATCGGCCTAGGCCAAATCTAATTGATGAATGCTCAAGGTCATGGCCATTATTTAGCGACCGTACTACGTAGGAAGGCTCAAGAGACGCAGACGTGCACGCAGAACCAGAACTTACTGCTAAATCCTTGATTGCCATGATGAGAGACTCACCCTCAACATAGGGAAAGCTCAAGTTTAGGTTGCCAGGAATTCTATTTTCATAATCACCATTTAAAACGATATCAGGAAACGCTTCTTTTATCTTGTTATACAAAATATCCCTTAATTCTTCCACTCTAGTTGTTTCTTTTTTCATTTCTTCTCTAGCAATACGTGCCGCTTCACCAAAACCAACTGCAAGAGGTGTTGGAACTGTTCCAGAACGCATGCCTCTTTCCTGTCCACCACCACTAATTAGTGGTATCAGCCTAACACGAGGATTCTTTCTACGTACATATAATGCGCCTATTCCCATAGGTCCATAAATTTTGTGGCTAGAGAGACTCATAAGATCAATGCACATCTCATTAACATCAATTGGAACTTTTCCAAAGCTTTGAGCTGCATCTGTGTGGAAAAATATATTATGCTTTCTACATATTACACCAATTTCTTTGACAGGCTGAATTACTCCGATTTCATTATTTACCATCATCACTGAAACCAGGATCGTTTGATCAGTAATTGCTTCCTCAAGCTTTGATAAATCTATAATTCCGTTTTGCTTAACAGGCAAATATGTAACTTTAAAGCCTTCATTTTCCAGATGCCGACAAGAATCCAGAACACACTTATGCTCCGTGCAGACAGTGATTATATGATTTCCTTTATTTTTATAAAAGTGAGCAACGCCCTTGATTGCCGTATTATTTGACTCAGTTGCACCTGAGGTAAAGATAATTTCTTTGCTATCTGCGTTCACCAGATCAGCGATGTGTTTCCTTGCTTTTTCCACTGCTTCTTCAGCAGTCCAACCAAATGAATGGCTGCGAGAGTGTGCATTACTGAACTCACCAAAGTAAGGTATCATCACCTCTAAAACACGGGGATCTACTTTAGTAGTAGATTGATAATCAAGAAATATTGGTAATTTTATTTTAGTATCATGTATTTTTTTACTTTCAACATTCATAAAGCTACCACGGAGACAAAATTTACAATTATTTTATAGCATCAAAACTTAATTTTTTCAAGATATAATCTTGCATCAAGTACAAAAGTGTCATCCAAGTAGCTGACACATAACTGTACGAACATTTATTTGCGAAAGCAGTGTGTTAAATGTTATAGCCAGTTTTGCCTCAAACACAAAGGCAGTGCCCAGACACTGGGATGACACCCTATTGGTGGCAATTGCTTCCAAATCATAATGTTTGTACAGCTGTGCGCCGTGCGCTGGAATCCGTTTTAGCCCTTATCTATATCTCAGTTCCACCAACAGTTATTGCGTCGACTTTGAGTGTCGGCTGACCAACTCCAACGGGCACATTTTGTCCATCTTTCGAGCATGTGCCAACACCAGGATCTAACTTTAAGTCATTACCAACCATAGATACTTTTTTCAACACTGTTGGACCGTCACCAATTAGTGTTGCCCCTTTGACTGGCTGTGTAATTTTGCCATTTTCTATTAGGTAAGCTTCCGAAGATGAAAAAACAAATTTTCCTGACGTTATATCAACCTGCCCACCACCGAAATTTACTGCATATAGACCTTTCTTTACGCTAGATATTATTTCCTTCGGTGTATACTTTCCGGGCAACATATAGGTGTTTGTCATGCGCGGCATAATAACTTCTTTATAACTTTCTCTTCTACCATTACCAGTTGGGCTTACACCCATGAGTTTAGCGTTCATATGATCCTGCATGTATCCTTTTAGGATCCCATCCTCTATCAATATATTATAACTGGGTCGAGTGCCTTCATCATCTACGCTGATAGAGCCGCGCAAATTGGGCAGAGTTCCGTCATCAACTACTGTGATGTCACTAGCTGCTACTTGTTTACCCACAGAATTTGAAAATGCTGAAACTTTTTTGCGATTGAAGTCGCCCTCAAGTCCATGACCCACGGCTTCGTGTAACAATATTCCTGGCCAGCCTGGACCTAAAACGACTGTCATTTCTCCGGCTGGAGTTGGAATTGCTTCAAGATTTATTAGTGCTTGTTTTAATGCTTGATTTGCAACTTCTTTCCACTTTTTCTCAGAAATAAACTTACTATAAGAGTCCCTTCCACCACGCCCTGCAGAACCTCTTTCGGTACGGCCATCTTTTTCTACAATGACTAGCACATTAAAACGTACCAGAGGCCTGATATCGCTTAATCTGTGATCACCCTTTATTACTTGTGCAACTTGCCATTCTCCACTTAGAGTTATTTTTACTTGCTTCACGCAGTTATTTTTGGACCTTACATACTCATTAACCTCATTGAGTAGCTTAATCTTTGAATTCAGATCCATTTCATTTATAGGGTTAATCCTCGAATATAGGCTTTTTGTCTCTTCGTTTAAATTTATTGAATTTGTCTTGTTTAAAGACACTGAGCTTTTTACCATAGAAGCAGCATTACTAATTTCTTTTTCGCTGATCTCAGAAGAACAAACGAAAGATGTACTATCTTCACAAAAAGACCTTAAACCAAATCCCCTTCTAGTATTCAAGTCCATGTGTTTTAATATGTTATCCTCAAAAACCAGGGACTCCGACTGGCAAAATTCTAGAAACAGCTCACCACCATCGCTATTGCTCAAAGCGTTATTGACTATTTTATATACGTTATTAATATTAACATTGTTTTGAGCAAAAAATATTTGATCTAGATTTGGCATTACCTTTGAACTAAAAATTGTTTAAGTATATTATTTAACTTTAACATAGTAAACTATAAAAAGCCCGGGTGGCGGAATTGGTAGACGCGCTAGCTTCAGGTGCTAGTAACTTTTTAAGTTGTGGAAGTTCAAGTCTTCTCTCGGGCACTCTTAGCTTCCATATTGCTTGTTGAATTAATTGATGCTATAATATAACGTATTAGGTAATATTTATGCTATGTATGGTGAAAAAGATAAGTTAGCCTACAGAAAGAAGGTACGAACTTACTCGAAACGCTTAGTTACTACACTATCTACTATCTCTTTCATTGGATACATAGCGGCATTGGTCTTGAATATTCCTGTCTTAAGTCTGTATTTTAGTATTGCCGGCGCTATATTCAGTGCACTTTCGTTTGCTTTAAATATATGGTCACTAAATGATCATTCCCGACAACAGAATCTTAATAAGAAATCTGGCATAAAAAACATTCCAGGACAAAAAAAGTTAACAAAGATCTATCTTGATATAGCATCCAGTGCTTCATTTCTAATAGGAGGTATTGCATCTATGTCGCTTTTTGAGTCTTCTGTTATTTATTTTGTTTCTACGCCTTTTTTTATTCTAGGCTGTGTTATTATGGCAGCTAATATCGTTCAAACTATGATTAGTGAACCACAGACAAAAAACGTCCTTGAGAATCTCTCTTCAAATACTGCAAGAGTACAAGCTTAAGTATTAACTTATTTAACTTATACAGGAATATTAGCTATATAATTCCACTGAAGGAAGCCATTCAAAAGAGTTCGATGTAATTAGCGTCAAAAAAGTGTAAGCAGAAATTGTGGGCTTATTGGGGTAGGAGCGCTTAGTACTCCTACTTCCACATCAATTACTTGAATAATTGCTCAAGCTATCAAAATAAAAGTTTTTATTCAGTAATTTGTGTATAAAGGGTACTATTTTACTAGTAGTGAAATAAATCAGAATGAAGTCTATTTTATTAACGAGGCCTTTATTGGACTCGTTCAATACAAGAAATATATTGAGAAAGTATGGATACAAAGTTTTTATAGAACCAGTATTCACAATAAAGTACTTAAATCCTGATATATCTGCGTACGAATTTGACGTTGTGATATCTACAAGTAAAAACAGTGTAAAGGCTCTTAGTCAAATATGCAAAGAGGATGACTTTCCGATTATTACAGTTGGTAATTCAACCATGCAGGCTGCAAAAAATTTGGGATTTTCTGATATAATCTCAGCAAACAGCAACGTTGATGGTCTGATATCATTCATAAAAGCTCATTATTCAAACGCAATAAAGTTCTTGTATATAAGGGGACAAGAAGTATCATGTGACCTAAAAAAGAGATTATCTGAAGAAGATTTTAACGTAAGAGAAGTTGTACTCTATAAAACAATTATAAAAAGGAATCTAACTAATAGGTGTAAAAATTTACTATTGGATGGTAAAATTGATAGTGTTGCTTTTTTTTCCTCACAGACAGCAAGGATATTTTGTTCATTAGTTCTAAAAAGTGGGTTATCTCATGTGATGAATAATGCAGTTGCATATACCATGAGTAAAAACATTGCTGATAGTTTAAAGTTAATCAAATGGAAAAAAATTATAACATCGAGGTTGCCTACTGGGGAGAGTTTAATTGATATAATTAATAAGGATTGTTGATGCTAAAGATTGCAACTTGGAATGTAAACTCCATACGTAAAAGAGTTAACCAACTTTGTAGTTTTATAGTTGATAGTCAGATAGATATAATTTTGCTGCAAGAGATAAAATGTATGGAAGAGCAATTTCCTTATGCAGAGATAGAGAAGCTGGGATATGAATGTGCTGTCTATGGACAAGTTGCAAGAAATGGCGTTTGTGTTTTATCTAAATATCCGATACTGGAGAAGTTTAGGATTGATATCGTAGAAGGTTATCAAGAAGCGCGTTATATAGAGTGCATAATAAAGCACAATAATCAGAAGGTAAGGGTGGGAAGTGTATACGTTCCAAACGGTCAAAGCCCGGACTCTCAAGCATTTGAATATAAACTCAAGTTTTTTGATAATCTATAT
Source organism: Wolbachia endosymbiont of Drosophila leontia (assembly GCF_028981785.1). Classification (NCBI taxonomy): domain Bacteria; kingdom Pseudomonadati; phylum Pseudomonadota; class Alphaproteobacteria; order Rickettsiales; family Anaplasmataceae; genus Wolbachia; species Wolbachia endosymbiont of Drosophila leontia. Next base: position 4,294 of record NZ_JAPQLK010000077.1, on the reverse strand, counting down.
GAAAGGATGAGCACTTTGTTAAAGAATGAAGAGTTAACTATCATAGCTGGCGATTATAATGTTGCACCGGATGAAATTGATGTCTTTGATTCAAACTTATTGAATGGCCAAGTGTGCTTTCATATAAGAGAACGTGAGAAGTTAAGAGCGATCTTGAATCTTGGGTTTAAAGATGCGTTTAGAATATCTCACCCAAATTTGCAACAATTCACTTGGTGGCATTATCAAGGCAATTCACTCAGAAATAATCAAGGAATGCGAATAGATTATATGCTGTTATCACCACAAGCTGTAGATAAATTGGAAACATGCTACATAGATGATAGATTGCGTAAGCTAGAAAATCCGTCTGACCATACTCCTGTTGTATGTGCTATAGAATAATAGCAGATCTCTTACACAATTCACTTTTAGCAAACCTGAGTAGTCTTACCTTTGCTGCTCTGTGGTTTTTCCCTTCGTTTGTTTTCCTTTCCTGTCCAAGATTGATCGTGCTGCTCACTTTTTTCGTTTCCTACCTGGGAAATTTGCTCAGGAACAGGCTGTTGTTCACTCTTTTCTTTTCCTTGGGAAATTTGTTCAGAAACAGAGGTGCCTTTCTCAACTTCTGTAACTGGGGTTTTTAAAATATCATCAATGCCCTCGAGAATTTTTCCATTCAGTTTTTCTCTCTTTTCTGTATCATTTTTATCTTGTGAGTTAGGGTCATACAAAGTACCTTTTTTGTTATTTGAAAAAAGAACCTCCACTTCTCCTTTTATGGCAAATATTGTGCCGATAGCAGTAAGAACTACTCCGAGTGTAGTAGGACCAAAAATTAACATTGGAATAGTGGAAAGAAGGACAGGAAAAAAGATCTTGCTCAAGAACGTTGTTACCATCTCTTCATCACTGAGTGGTGATTCATCCTCTTCTTTCTTGTCTTTACCTAAGAATGGTATTTTTTCTTTCATCCCATCCATAAAGGAGCCAGAAATATTTTTCGGGTCTATTTTGATCCCTCCAATTAGCAGCAGCAGCATTTCCAATACAAACTTTATGGATGAATCTTTAGCTTCTGTACCGCGTATATCAGCTACACAGTCATCTACTACTTCTTTTATTTTACCATTCTTGAGATTCTCCTCATTAGCTAATTTTTTCTCTCTAATTTTCTCAAATACGGAAAGTAAAAACTGAGAAAAATTCTCTTCACTGAGTGGTTCTACATCTTCTAGCTTGACATTATTGAATATAATTTGATTCTGACTTAGCATGAAAGCGAGTACTGCCTCGTCATCTTCCTTTAATTCTTTAGGTTGTACTTTGTTTTTCAGCAATTGTATAAAGGCATCATGGATTACCTGATGTTCCTCTTTTTCAAAAATTTTCTCATCTTCGTTAGTTACCTGAGTAGGTAACTTTGGAGGTTTTGAACTTTTTACTTGTGGGCCTGTCATGGCTGACCTATTTGCATTTGCTATGTTCTATTCTAACATATTTTTCGTATTAGTTCAAATGATTTATACTCCTAGAATTCACGATGTTTAAGTCATAATTAAGGGAATTTAGACCCCAGTTGTCGCCAACTTTTATTTCTACTTCAAGTGGTACAGAAATTTCTATTGCATTTTCCATTATATCTTTCATAAGTTTTGCTGTTTCTTGTACCTTTTCGTCTTCTACTTCAACCAGTAGTTCATCGTGAACCTGGAGGATTATTTTACCTACTTTTAATTGGTCAAAAAGCTGAATCGTCGCACGTTTTATTATATCAGCGGCGGTGCCTTGCAGTGGTGCGTTTATTGCTGCCCTTTCTGCAAATTGTCTTATATAAGGAATTGTATTGTTTATGTCTCTTACAAAGCATCTCCTGCCAAACAAAGTTTCTACATAACCATGCAATCTTGCGATAGACACTGCTTTTTCCATATAGGCCTTTATTTCTGGGTAACAGGAAAAATAGTAATTAATGTATTCAGCAGCTTCCGCAATGGTAATTCCAAGCCGCTTTGCAAGACCAAATGGGCTAATGCCATATATAATTCCAAAATTGATGGATTTTGCTTTGCGTCTTAATTGCTCATCTATTTCTTGCACTCCAAAAACTTGCCTAGCGGTGATCTCATGAATATCTTGTCCGTTTGCAAAAGCTTCTTTAAATGCTGCAACGTTTGCAACGTGTGCCAGGAGTCTTAACTCTATTTGTGAATAGTCAGCAGAAATTATCTTATGCCCTTTTGGCGCAATAAATGCTTGTCTGATAAGATTTCCCTCTTCGCTTCTGATAGGAATATTCTGTAAATTAGGATTGCTGGAGCTCAGCCTTCCAGTTGCAGTTGCAGTCGTTGAAAAGCTTGTGTGTATTCTACCATCAAGTGGATCAACTTGCTTTATTAATGCATCAGTGTAGGTGCCTTTTAATTTACTTAAATGTCGCCAATTTAAGATTTTACTTGCGATTTCTACCCCTTCTTCTTCGAGTGCCTCTAGAACTTCATAATTGGTGCTATACGATCCAGATTTTTTTGACATTTTCTTTTTATTAAGCCCCATTTTGTTAAACAAAACATCACTTAATTGTTTTGGCGAAGCAATATTAAATCTTTCTCCTGCCAAATTATATATCTCATCTTCAAGCACGGCAATTACCTGCTGAAATTTATCGGACAATTCCTGTAATTTTTGTATGTTCAGTAATATCCCATTTTTCTCCATATCAAATATTACTTTCATAAGTGGCTTATCGAAGCGCTCGTAAATTGTGAACAATTTTTCCTGAAATAACCTTTGCTTTAGCTTTTCATGAATTGCTATTAAAGTTTTTGCCGAGAAAATTTCTACATCTCCACTCAAATTATGTGCAATTATGTTTGGAATACTGTGATCATGTTTTCCTGTATCCAAGCTATACGACATTATCATCAAATCATCAACTGAATCTAACATCTTCTCTATTGCAGGGAAGATTTTCCTGATCTCTTTAATGTTATGTATTATTTTAAGCACTCCATTTGAGAGTAAAGTTGAGTTAATTGTAATAAGTGCATCTTGTATGCTGTCTTGCTCTATATAAAAAATATTACTTTCGCTATGAGATAGACTTAATACATTGTTTTCAAGGTGGTAATGAATTGCAATTTTGCCTTCATATCTACAGTGCTCTAAAAATTTCTCTAACTCTTCACTACTATACTCTATTTTTTCTTCTGTGCTAGACCCACTATAGGAAAAAAGCTTTTCCACTTTCCCTATCAAGGAATTGAATTCATACTTCTTTAAAAAGGATAACAATTTCTCCATGTTTGGAGAATGGACTTCATATTTTGCAATATCATGTTGAAGGTCTACTTTTTCGCATAGTGATAAAAGTTCTCTTGAAATTAGTGCTTTTTCCTTATGTTCGGTAAGAATATTACGAATCCTCGTTCGCTCGATGTTATCAATGTTCTCTACAATATTATTCAATGAATCAAATTCATCTAATAATTTAGTGGCAGTTTTTGGTCCTATTCCTGGAACGCCTGGAATGTTATCAGATGCATCACCAGTTAGAGAAAATAAATCAAGAAGCTTGCGTGAGTTTACACCAAATTTTTCTACTACTCGTTTTTCATCTATGTATATATTTTTAATGGGGTCGAATATTAAAATATTGTGGTTCAAGAGTTGAAACAAATCTTTATCTGATGAAACGACTACCACTTTAAAGTCTTGGTGGTTGGCGTATTTTGCAGCTAGTGTTGCAATTATATCATCTGCTTCATAACCTTCAATCTCTTCATAGCTGAGGTTAAAAGCTTCTACCGCTTCCCTCAGTATGGTGAACTGTGGAGTTAGATCCTCAGGAGGCGTTACTCTGTTCGCTTTGTACTCAGGATATAAATTGTGCCTAAAATTCTTTTTCCCTGCATCAAGTGCTATAGTTAAGTAGTCCGAATGGGCAATGTACTTAAGAACCATATTCAGAAAGCCATATACACCACCTATTGGCATTCCTGTTGTGGTAATTAAGTGAGGTAGTACATAGTAAGCTCTGAAAAGAAAACCATAGCCATCGATGATTGTGAAAGTTTTTTCTTTCATTGTAGATATTTATGCGTGCTTTTGATGGTCCACTATTTAGCTGAGAAAATCAAGTTTTTGTTTTTCTGCTTTTGAGCGTTGTAAGAACCTGTTAAGGATCTCGAAAATATGAGGTAGAATAAGCATAGTTAAGAAAGAGGCATATCTATGCAAAAAAGCTATCCAAGCGATATAAGTAAAGAACAATTTGAAAAAATTAGACCAATACTGGAGAGTAGCAGAAAGAAAA
>NZ_JAPQLK010000076.1:1303-1400 GCF_028981785.1 Wolbachia endosymbiont of Drosophila leontia | reverse complement strand
AACTGTTGAGGTAATAAAGCGAAGTGAATTACATTCTTTCGTTGTATTGCCAAAGAGATGGGTTGTTGAGCGATCTTTTGCTTGGTTAGAAAAATGT
>NZ_JAPQLK010000076.1:0-1290 GCF_028981785.1 Wolbachia endosymbiont of Drosophila leontia | reverse complement strand
AAAATTGCGAACGTAAACTCAACACCAGCTTGCAAATGATTGTCCTTTCCTTCATTTCTCTCCTATTACGAAGATTTTAAACAGGTTCTTAGGCCCAAACACTTCCCCAGCCATAATAACGTTATCTTTGGTGACTAAAGTCTCTATTGCAGCTCGCGCAAAAGGATCAGTAAAAAGATACTCATCAAGTATTGCATCTGAAATTTGATCTGCTACTTTATCTGGATGACCAGCCGCCACTGATTCACTGGTTACTAAATTTTCATATAAACTCATGTTTTTGCTTATACAATATCAAAACCGCTATAGAAAACACAGTTAGTAACTACTAAATGGTGGGTCTGGGAAGAGTTGAACCTCCGACCTCACGCTTATCAGGCGTGCGCTCTAACCACCTGAGCTACAGACCCATGATCTACTCAAGCTGAAGCTTTCATATTATCTGTAGGCACGATATCAATAAAAGTCTTTTTATTTGCTGACCTTCTAAAGCTGACCCAGCCTTCTATTTTAGCAAAAATCGTATGATCTTTACCTATACCAACATTCCTCCCAGGATGGAATTTTGTGCCTCTTTGGCGCACAATTATGTTACCAGGAATAACCTTCCCATTCTTCTTTATTCCTAACCTACGACCCGCTGAATCTCTACCATTACAGGAACTACCACCTGATTTTTTAGTTGCCATATCTTACCTCTTACTTTTGAAGACTAATTTCATTTATACGAAGAACAGTTATATACTGCCTATGACCAGTTTTCCTACGGTAATTTTTTCTTCTTTTCTTCTTAAAGATTATAATCTTTTCCCCCCTGCACTGCTCCAACACTTCAGCTTTAACAGTAGCATTAGATGAATAAGATAAGCCATTATTTGAAATACAAATCACCTTATTGATTTCCACCTCTTTTTTTTCTTCAGCTTCTAACTTCTCTACCTTTATTATACTACCTTCTTTTACTAAATATTGCTTTCCACCAGTCTCAATTACTGCAAACATGACAAATATAAATTATTGTTATTAACTTTAATCGTAAACGATGTCATATACGCTGTCAATATAAATAAAAAGCATGACTTAACGTTCTTTTTGAGCTACTAAAATACTTCTATCTGTTTTCATCTTTTATCTACCTTTTCTCAGAACCTGTTAAGGATCTCGAAAATATGAGGTAAAATAAGCATAGTTAAGAAAGAGGTATATCTATGCAAAAAAGCTATCCAAGCGATATAAGTAAAGAACAATTTGAAAAAATTAGACCAATACTGGAGAGTAGCAGAAAGAAAA
>NZ_JAPQLK010000075.1:0-4717 GCF_028981785.1 Wolbachia endosymbiont of Drosophila leontia | reverse complement strand
GCATAGATATATCTCTTTCTTAACTATGCTTATTTTACCTCATATTTTCGAGATCCTTAACAGGTTCTTACATATCATCAACTTCCTTTATTGAAAAATTCAGAAAAATGTTGTATAATTGTTAGTAGACTTTGGTAAAACATATGACAGATTCAGGAATTAGTATAACTTTTGACCCAAAAACTTCACATAACCTTACTAAGTTAGCTGAAATCACCAAGGAATCCGTTCAAGAACTAGCAAAAAGGTTAGTCATCGAAGGAATCGAGTGCGAAGTAGAAGATATTGCGTTATATAAAACTATTAAGGAATGTGAGGATGTAGACTGGAACACAGTACTATCTGAAAGGGAGAGGACATAAACTGAAATACGATATTGTCTACTCAAAAAACTTTACTGAAAGAGATTTTCTAAATCTTCCAAAAACAATAAGGTCAAGGATTACAAAAGCGATAAACGAGCGGCTTACAACTGATCCAATTAAATTTGGTAAACCATTACGTGGCAGGCTAAAAGGGTATAGAAGAATAAGGGTTAGTGATTATCGAATTATTTATACTGTAAATATTGCAAAACATAAGGTATTTGTTGCTACAGCAGGACATAGAGACACCATTTATGAGAAGGCTACTTGATAAACATTAAATATATTTTTATACAGCCCTCCTTCCTTTCTTTATTGAAAAATTAAAAAAAATGTTGTAAAATAGCTATAGTAGTAGACTTTGGTAAAACTTATGGTAAATTCAAAGGTTAGTGTAACTTTCAACCCAGAAACTTCGCAGCATCTTGTTGAACTAGCTAGAGCCACCAAGCAGTCTGTTCAAAAATTAACAGAAAAGCTAGTCAAGGAAGCAATCGAACTTGAAGCGGAAGATATTGCATTTTCCAAAATTATTAGGGAGTTAAATTCTGATGATGCAGAAGAAGTAGAGGATAGTGAAGACATCTGGAAATAAGCAATACACCATTGAATATCTAAAGCATGTTCTTAAAAGAAATTTGCCTTCCTTGCCGGAAGATGTAAAGCCAAGTATTAAAGATGCAATAAAAGAGTATCTTGAGACTGATCCTATTGGTAACGGTGTGTTGCTACGCAAGAGATTAAAGGAACATAGAAGAATAAAAGTTGCTGATGATTATCGTATTGTCTACCGTGTAAATACTGTAAAACGTATAGTAATTATTGTTTCAATAGGACACAGGGACAATATTTACAAGCAGGCAATATTGGACTACTGAAACATTAAATATATTTTTATACACCACTCCTTTCTTTATTGAAAAATTAAAAAAAATGTTGTATAATTATTAGTGGACTTTGGTAAAACATATGGCAGATTCAGGCATTAACATAGCTCTTAGCGAAGAAACTTTAAAGCATCTTGCTGAATTATCTGAATTTACTAAACAGCCCGTTCAAGAATTAGCGGGAAAACTATTTAGAGAAGCAGTTGAGCTTGAAATGGAGGATTTTTTAGTATCTAAAATTTCTGATGAGCGTGATGTTGAAGGTGCAGAAACAGTTGATTTTGAAGATATTAAGTGGGATTAGAGCGTTACAAGGTTAAGTCTCTAAAGAGTGTTGTTGAAAAAGATTTACCAAACCTTCCAAAGACAATAGGGCTAAGAGTTCAAAAGGCTATAAAAGAACGTCTTACAGTTGACCCAATAAATTTTGGTGAACCACTACATCATAACTTAAAAGGATGTAGAAGGCTAAGAGTTGGTGACTATCGTGTAATTTACAGAGTAAATCAATTAGATCATATAGTAACTATCACAGAGATAGGACATAGAGATGATATTTATAAGAAATAAATACCAACATTAATATATATTATACACCCCTCCTTCCTTGTTCATTCTCTACTTTAGGTGGCTTTGCCCAGCTCAAAAAATGAAGTTTTTTTTGGTTCAGCAAAAACAACATTTTGAGTTTGAAAAGGCTAAATACTTGTCTTTTATATAACTTTCGTGTAATAGATATGTATGCATCCAATCATATATCTACTCAATACGTTACTTGATCTTTATAGCTTCATTCTAATATGTTGGGTTGTCCTAAACTGGTTGGTTAAACTTAATATGGTGAACATATATAATGAAACTGTCAGTAGCATAATGCACATCTTGAACCAATTGACATATCCACCACTAAAGATTATTAGAAGATATATACCACCGTTCAACGGATTAGATTTATCTATAATGATATTGCTAATAACAATTCACTTTGTAAAATATACAGTAGCTTACTACTTTAGGTAGATGTTAAAAAAATATCTAAAATCAGCAATATATCTATCCCTTTTAATATATATATCAGTTTTTAGCTATAACTATAAAGATCCTTCCTTAAACACGGCTACAAATGAGGAAGTGACAAATTTAGGTGGAATAGTAGGTTCATATTTAGCTGATATATTGGTTCAATTTCTTGGATTAACTAGTGTTACAATAGCTACAACCATAGTTTACTTGTTGATCTTCAGGCCAGCAAAAATACTGCTGAAAATTCTCTATTTAATATTAATCAATTTAGGGGTATGTGCTATATTACCACAACTTTCGCTAGGCATCACAGCAAGGTACAGACACAGTGGAATAATAGGGAATGCACTCGTTAATAACTGCCCGTTTTATGTATTTGTGATAGTAACATTAATAGGTCTTGTAGGATCTGTTGGTTGGAAGAGAGCAATTTACTCTCTATTCTTCTTATGTAAAAAAATAGCTTGCTTATTTGTAAATGTTCCATTCTTCAGATCACATAAAACTACTGAGTATTCAATTGCACCATTAGTAGTAGAAGAAAAACATAGAACTAAAATCACTACTAAACAACAACCAAAAGAAAGACAGAAAAAAGCTACCGAAGAAATTTTCAGTGAGTTCGAATTTCCCAGCATTCATTTACTTTCCAAAGCAGAGGAGTCTTTGCAGAGAAAACAGCTGAATGAAATGGAGAGCAATAAAAATTTATCTCTGCTGGAACAAGTCCTGAGTGATTTTGGCGTGCAAGGAAAAATTATCAGTGTATGCTATGGGCCGGTTGTGACTTTATACAAACTTGAACCACAAGCTGGTACGAAATCTGCAAGAGTAATTGGCCTTGCAGATGACATTGCACGTTCGATGAGTGCACTCTCTGCACGTATTTCAATAATTCGTGGGCAAAATGCTATGGGAATAGAGTTGCCGAACAAGGAACGGGAAATTGTAATGCTGCGTGATTTGCTTGAATCACCAGAATACCAAAATGCAAACTTAAATCTTCCAATTGCGCTTGGCAAAGAAATAAGTGGAAAACCAGTTATTGCAGATCTAACTAAAATGCCTCACTTGCTCGTTGCTGGAACCACAGGGTCTGGTAAATCAGTTGCGATTAACACTATGATTCTTTCACTCGTTTATCGATTAAGTCCTGACGAATGCAAGATGATAATGATCGACCCCAAAATGCTTGAGCTTTCAATATATGATGCAATACCACATCTAATAACGCCAGTGGTAACAGAGCCAAAAAAGGCTGTAGTCGCTCTTAAGTGGATAGTGAAAGAAATGGAAAACCGCTATCGCATGATGTCGTATTTGAATGTGCGCAATGTTATAAACTATAATCAAAAAATCACAGAAGCGATGAATAGTGGAATAGAATTGGAGCGCGTTGTGCAGATTGGCTTTAACTCAACAACAGGCAAACCTCTGTTTGAAAAAATACCAATCAAGATGGAAACATTTCCATATATTGTAGTGATCGTGGATGAAATGGCAGATTTGATGCTTGTTGCCGGCAAAGAAATAGAGTGCTCTATTCAACGCTTAGCTCAGATGGCTCGTGCTGCAGGAATACACATCATAATGGCAACACAACGCCCATCTGTGGATGTGATCACAGGTGTGATAAAGGCGAACTTTCCAACGAGAATCAGTTTTGCTGTTACTTCTAAGATAGATAGCCGTACAATACTTGGCGAACAAGGGGCTGAACAATTGCTCGGCATGGGTGACATGCTCTATATGGCCTCTGGTGGTAAGATCATTCGAGTTCACGGCCCATTTGTAAGTGATAATGAGGTGCAAGATATAGTTGATCATCTGAAAATGCAAGGTGAGCCAAACTACATGGAGGAAATCACTAAAGAAGATGAAAATTCTTCTACAGAGTCACACGATGAAACGGAGGATGAAGAAAATGACCTCTATAACCAAGCAGTGGCCATCATTCAAAGAGATCAAAAAGTTTCAACCAGTTACATTCAAAGGCAGCTTAGAATAGGCTATAACAGAGCAGCAAACATCGTTGAAAGAATGGAAAAGGAAGGTATTGTCAGCGCTCCAAATTACTCAGGGAAAAGAGAGATATTGGTTGAATAACAATCTTGTAACACCTTAATTTAAGTTTCCGCACTTTCAAAAAGCAAGTCAAACAAAATTATTAAAAGGTCAATACATAATGACAGTTAATTTAATAATAATTTAAACATTGGGAATGTAAAATTATAATATATTAATTAACTAGGGGGTTAAAATGGTAAAAGGAATTTTGTGCAATTGGTTAGGTGTAAGAACCTGTTAAGGATCTCGAAAATATGAGGTAAAATAAGCATAGTTAAGAAAGAGGTATATCTATGCAAAAAAGCTATCCAAGCGATATAAGTAAAGAACAATTTGAAAAAATTAGACCAATACTGGAGAGTAGCAGAAAGAAAA
>NZ_JAPQLK010000074.1:0-17186 GCF_028981785.1 Wolbachia endosymbiont of Drosophila leontia | reverse complement strand
CCAGTATTGGTCTAATTTTTTCAAATTGTTCTTTACTTATATCTCTTGGATAGCTTTTTTGCATAGATATACCTCTTTCTTAACTATGCTTATTTTACCTCATATTTTCGAGATCCTTAACAGGTTCTAAGACGCAGAGAGAAATACTAGAAGATGTAGAAGCAGAAAATAGAAATAGGATTCTCTTGTTTACTGGATCATATGTATTTGGTACTATTATAGTAGTTTCAGCAATATCACAATCCATTAATGCTCCAATAATATTAATAGCTTTATTAGTCGCTATTCTTTTATGCATCATATCAACACTTAGCAATCTAATAAGTAATAGCGTGGATCATGAAAATCATACTATTAGAAAACACAGTTCTTTAGGTCTTCTATTTCCATACTGGTCTGGAAAGGGCATGGTTGTATCAGTAGTAGAAAATAAGCTTGGTAAAAGGGAAAATGAACTAATATCTCTAATGAAAAAACTACTTAGTCCGCTTTGCAACTCATTTGACAGTAACCTTAAAAAAGCTTGCGATTTACTTGATAATAGTCTTTTAAAGCCTGCAAATATTAACATTAAAGAAACGCTTGATCACCTAAAAAAAATCAGAGAAGACATCAAAAAAGATTTAGATTGGCTACATGCAGAAATTTCAGAAGTTTTAAACAACACTAAAGAATTGACAAAAAAAGCACATTCACTAGATATTGAAGGTACTTTTTCTAGGTTAGAGAATGCTATTAAAATTGCTGAAGATAAGATTGAACGATTTGAACCAAGCCGCTTTGTAGGCTGGCTTCAATCAACTACGCAGTCTAATAATAACGAGTTCCTTAGCATGCTAAAAAAGTTAAAAGAGGATACAGAAGAGGAAAAAACGGAATTGAAGGAGCAATTAAACGTAGTAAGGGATGAATTAGAAGAAATAAAAAAGAAGCAAGCTCAACCAAGTACGCCTGATTTAGAAGCTAACAATGGGAATAATACTAATAAATTATTAGTATTAGAAAATAAAGTCAAAGAACTACGTGACACAGTTAGAAAGTTAGAGCTGGAAGCAGAACAAAATAAGCTGCAGCAAAAGAAGGAAAAGTTAGAGCAAAAAAAATCTGAACAAGAAAAAACAGATGAATGGAAAGAAAAAATCAACGGCAAACCAAGTGACTTTCTATATTATTTATTGGAATCTATTAAGCTGGAAGAAAAAGATAATAAAGAAAAAAAGGTTGAGGCAACATTACGAGATTTTGATAATAAAGTTACAATCTACTGGAAAGATGGCTCTCAAACAATTTGCCATATTAAAAAACAAGGTGATCTGCAAATTGAGTCTAGTGCAACAATGTTTACAGACCCAAATGTTCAAGCAGCATGGGAAATGGCGCGGGGTAAATCACTATAGATCACTCAATAATAACCTTAAGTGTTAATAATGATAAAGAGAAATTAAGGTTAGACACCTATATAGCTGAAAAATGCAACATATCACGCAGTAAAGCTCAAAGATTGATACAAAATGGGCAGGTGAAATTACTTGGCATACCGATAATTAATAATGATCACATAGTAAAACCAGGTGAAGAGTATGTAGTACATCTCGTTCAACCTGACATATCCACATCAATTGAGCCTAATTATGACATAAAACTTGATATCGTCTATGAAGATGAGGACATTATAGTTCTGAGTAAACAAAGTGGATTAACAGTGCACCCAGGTGCTGGGACAAACAATGATACGCTTTTGAACGCAGTTATCGCTCACCTTAATGTAAGACCAGGAATTGTTCATAGACTCGATAAAGATACTAGTGGGCTAATGGTAATTGCAAAAAATGAAGCAACCCATAGTTTTTTGTCTGAATTGTTATCGAATCGCAAAATAAAGCGGGAATACTTAGCAGTAGTTTGGGGAACATTATCTTCTCAGCAAGGCACGATAAAAACTAACATTGCTCCCAAACGCAGTAATAAAGAAATGATGTGTGTAACAAAAATCACAGGCAAATTAGCAATCACTCACTATTTAGTGCAAAAAGTTATAGGACAAGTAAGCCTCGTTAAATGCACTTTAGAGACAGGCAGAACACACCAAATTCGAGTCCACATGAGCCACATAGGACATTCCATAGTTGGTGATCAAGTTTATGGAAAAAATAGTAGTAAAAGCACAAAATATGCTAAAAACTCTAGTTTCATTCGTAATTTCAATAGACAAGCACTACATGCTTATACACTGGGCTTATACCACCCAAAAAGTAAGGAATACATGGAATTTGTCTCTGATTTACCGCAAGATATAAAAACTTTAATTGGTGAGTTTGACAACATATCTTAATAACATTCGTATTAACCTGTCAATATTATCATCCATGTTATCAGGAAGTTAATTGATGAAAGAAAAACTGCTGCACTACCTAGATCTTTCACTTTTTTTGAAAGTATGTGTTGTTCACTGGAAATACGCTCAATTGTCGTTTCAAAAGCAGTGTTAACAATTTCCACAATTAACACCAGGAATAGACTGCTTATCATTACTGCACGTTCTAGATTACTTCCATCCAAAACAAACAAAATTGAGACACATACTATAAAAAGCAGTAACTCCTGTCTGAACGCAATTTCTGATATAAAAGCTGATTTTATTCCTTCACAAGAGTATTGAATTGCTTTTATTAGACGAATAATGCCCTTCTTCATTATTATTCACAAAACCCTTTAATCAAAATTTTAACTCATTTGGATTTGCTACACCCTATAGCATTTTTATCATTTGTTCACCCTATTGGTTTTGAAATTAAGATTTACCGCAACTACAATAAGTACTCTTATCATCACATTTTGGTGTTAAGTCAGGATAGAACGTGAGTATAGCATCATTCTTTCTTACAAACACTGATTGATAATCGTCATCTTCCATTTCATATAGACACATTCCATCTTTTCCTAATTCCTTAAACGCCTTAGTTGCAGAAATTATCGGCATGAAGGTTATATGCATATCCATTTGGGCATTTAACTTTCACTTCCCCATCCTTACCTAAATATTTCATTCCAAATGTATAAACTGGCGGCTTAATATCTGATTTATTGCATAGGGACTTATCATTCCAAATTGCACCTGCCCATTTATCTTCTTGAGCTTCAACATATCTACCTACAAAATGCATACCACCTAGTTTATCGTTTGGCTCACCACAAAAAATATGTCCAAACCCTATAGTTTCTTTTTCACTTTCACTATTTGTAAACCAAATGTTAGCCAGTTCATCTTTAAGTAACTCCAAATCCGCATCTGGCGTAATCACTTATATATTCCTTTCACTACTTCTTGATGCTGCGGACAACTAAGTAAAATTTTGAAATCTTCTTTATCTGGATGTGCTCCCCAATCTCCACAAACTTTCAACACTCCTCTATCAAAGTCAGTTAATTCTGGAAACGGTGGCTGGTTGTGAACTGAAAAATGGTTCAAAATTGACCTCAACATTTTCTTCTACATAGCCGGTGTGAAAATAATGATCCATAATATAAAAAATAAACCCTATTATTGGTATTATTAAACGCAAAATTAGTTTAACTGTCTTCGACATAATCACGTTCACAAAAAAGCTAGCTTGCAAGAAACAATTTAAAAAAGTTTTAATCTAATCATTTTTGCAGAGCAGCAACTCCTGGCATTTCGTCACCACCCAGCCAACTTAAAAACGCTCCTCCACCAGTGGAAACACATGTAAAATCCTTATCGGTAAGGCCTGCAGCGCTTATTGCAGATAGGCTATCACCTCCCCCTATTATGCTGGTTAACTTTCCTTTGTGCGTTAAGTCACTTACGACTTTCATTACCCCTATTGTACCATTTGCAAAAGCTGAATGTTCAAAAACACCAATAGGTCCATTCCACAGCAGAGTCTTACTGCTCGCTATTATACTGCTTATTGTACTCAAAGTTTGTGATCCGATATCCAAAATTATATCACCGTCCAAAATGGACTCAGTTTTTCTTGAAATACTAGTGCTGTAATCAGAGTTTATTGCAACCAAAACGTCTTCCGGTACAATTATTTTGCAATTGTTTTTATTTGCTGTTTCAACAATATTATGTAGAAGGTCGTCAACACCATTTTGAAAGAAAGATTTTCCTATATTTACTTTGCTAAATGACAAAAAATTATTAGCAATCGCACCACCGAGAACTAGGTAATCAACCTTTTCTGTTAGCTTCATAAGCACTTTTATTTTAGTTGATATTTTAGCTCCCCCAACTATCGCAGTAATAGGTTTAGCTTTAAACGATACAGCTTTTTCAAGATACTTTAGCTCATCTTGCAAGCAAAATCCTGCATAGGAAGGTAAAAACTCTGTAATGCGTGAAATAGAAGCGTGAGCTCTGTGAGAGCAAGAAAATGCATCATTTACATATATATCCGCCAGAGATGCTAATTGTCTGGCAAAGTTTGCATCATTCTCCTTTTCCCCTTCATAAAATCTTAGATTCTCCAGTAATATTATATCTCCTGCATCCACAGCACTCACTGCTTTTTGCACTTTTTCACCAACGCAATCATCAATGAATTTCACTTTTTTATTTAGTAACTGTGATAAAATGTCAATTATATTTTTTAGTGACAGATTATCGTCTCTAGCCTTTGGGCGTCCGAAATGCGATATAATAATAATCTTTGCACTCGCATTCACTAAATACTGAATAGTAGGCAATGCTCTCAAAATACGAGTGACGTCACGAATTTCTCCATCTTTTGTAGGGACATTGAAGTCAACTCTGAGTAAGACGGTTTTATTGTGAAGATCACAATTTTCCATACTAGGTATATTCATTACAAAATTGAAGCTATAAAGTCACTATACAGCAGCTTGATCTAAAGTAAAGTTTTAAGCTTACGAACGTTTAAGGAAATTTGCATGCCAAACGCTTGACACTGGAACCTTATCGTCATGCCATCACGAACCGTCATACCGCCGGGTATCTCTTAGCCGCTAACACGTAGCGGGATACTTGACCTTTACAGGGATGACGATTGTCGTTTAGCCATAAATATTTAAGAAATTTACTAAACAGAAAAAAAGGCAGAAGAAACCCTAGGGTAGCTAATTATTCACTATCCATTTTTTAAGTTGGCGTTTTTTGATGTTTTAAATAGCGTATTTCAGCTTGTATAGGTAAAAACCTAGAAATTTGATAAAGACATAGAGTGCACATAGTGCAAAAAATTAAACATGAGACGCCAGATACGTTGAGTTTTTTTGTCATCTAATCTGTACAGAGAAGATAAATAAATAGCTTCAGTTTTATGATAAGGGAGCTGGCGAAGGGTGTCAAGTAAGTTTTGCATTTGATCCGTTTCTATGACTTAGATGCCAGTGCCTGCTACTTGACTCTCGGCTGGGTCAAATTTGTATAGCTACATTGTCGGTAAATCTAAATTGCTTTAATAATTTTGATTGAAAAATAGTTTTTCTATTATATAAATGCTACTTTAGGGTAATCAAAATGGAAGACGATAAACATAGCCTAGGTTTAAGGGTTATCCATTGGCTGATGGCTATTTTTATTATCGGCATGCTTTGCTCTGGACTTTATATGAAAAGCTTACCACTTAGCAATGAAATTAAGTTCAACATATACGCTATTCATAAGGCTTGCGGTATCACTATTCTTGGATTAATCATAGTACGCATATTTTTTCGCGTCTTTACTTATGTTCCACCACTTCCAGCAAATTTTTCTCGGTTTGTAATCAATATAAGTAAAGCAGTACACTTTGGTTTATATTCTTTGATGGTGCTAATGCCACTATCTGGCTATGTCATGTCTTCTGCTTCTGGCAAACAGATCAAATATTTTTTTCATATCCCTTTGTTGATTAATCAAAACAAAGATCTAGCTAACACGGCTAACGAGCTACATTCGATGCTTGCATATTTTATAGTACTCTTTATAATCTTACATATGCTTGGCGCCTTAAAACACACATTTATAGGTAAACAAAACATTTTTAAACGTATGATATAGGTTATATGTTAAGTAGCCTCTGGAAAAAAGGAACAGATTTTCTTGGCAGTGAGTTTGCTATAATGGGTGGTGCTATGAGCTGGGTTTCAGAGAGAAACTTGGTCTCAGCAATCTCAAACGCTGGTGGTTTTGGTGTGATTGCATGTGGTACAATGTTCCCAGACTTACTGGAAAAAGAAATCATAGAGACACAGAAGTTAACTAACAAGCCATTTGGTGTAAATCTAATTACTATGCACCCAAAGTTGAGTGAGTTGATAGATGTGTGTATTGAAACGAAAGTGAGCCATATAGTGCTTGCCGGTGGACTGCCAACAAAGCCTAATATAGAAAAAATCAAGGGTGCAGGCATTAAAGTTATGTGCTTTGCACCAGCATTAAGCCTTGCGAAAAGGTTAGTAAAAATGGGAGTAGATGCATTAATAATAGAAGGAATGGAAGCAGGTGGGCATATAGGTCCAGTTAGTACTTCTGTTCTTGCACAAGAGATATTGCCTCATTTTAAAAATGAACAAATACCAGTGTTTGTTGCAGGTGGAATAGGAAGAGGTGAAATGATAGTTAATTACCTGAAAATGGGAGCAAGTGGCTGTCAAATAGGTACATTATTTGTCTGCACTAATGAGTCAATTGCCCACAAAAATTTTAAGGAAGTGTTTATTAAATCGGCCGCACGTAATACAAGACCTTCTGTACAGATAAGTGCTGATTTTCCTGTAATTCCTGTAAGAGCTATAGCCAACAAAGCAAGCGATGACTTCATGAAGCGTCAAAAAGAAGTTATTGATGAATACCAAAAGGGACAGATCTCAAAAGAAGATGGGCAGCTTGAAATAGAAAAGTTCTGGGCTGGAGCTTTAAGAAGGGCAGTGATTGAAGGAGATGTTGAAACAGGATCTTTAATGGCCGGCCAAAGTGTTGGCATGGTTGATAGGGAAAAGCCTGTAAAAGAAGTGATAGATATATTAGTTCAACAAGCAAACAATCATATTGAACGCAAATCTGTAGAAGTAGAAAGCCCAGAAAGCAAATAGTTAAGCGACCTTCCAATAAGCAAGTTGCCGCAATTATTTATAATATGGCATAATTGCCCAGTTTTAATGTAAAATTAACGCTAAAAAGGTATCTATACATTTTATTATGTATGGAGGAATGTTATGCACAGTCCCTTTAAAAAACCTATGAGTAAGGAAGGAGATATTAACCAACAATTGAGCAACACTATATACAAAAAGGTAACAGCAGAAAATTATCAAGAAAATCAAGATGAGACTTCCAAAGAATGCAAAAGGTTGTTCAAGCAGGGAGCTAGTCCTAAAACATTGGCTGAATTGGAAAAAATACTGAGAGAACGACAAAATGAGCAGGCTATTGCAAAACACTTAGAGTCATCCAAGCAAGGAACTAGTCCTGAAGCATTAGCTGAGTTAGAAAAATCAGTGGGGAAAAAAAGAGAACATTATAATAATTATATCCAACACTTTCTTCCAGCGTTGAAAGCAGAAATAACAGAGTCAAAAAAACTAGACTCAAAAAAAAAGGCAGCAATAGTACAAACAATTTTGGATATTACTAACAGGAGCAGCAGTGTAAGCTCAATACCAAATGCTGTTGAAGAAAATATTGAAGATCAAATGCAGCTAAAACATATTGAAGAGCAAAACAACACACAAGAAACACCCTTGAATGTAGCTGAGAAAAAAAGTGGTGATAATAAAATACTTAGTAATTCAGATGTTACAGAGGAAGTGTTTGAAAAATATAGCAAGGTTGTGAAAGAAATAGAGGAGAAGCAAACTTCTAAACTCAGTAGTGGCAATGACTCAGATAGTGGAATAGACTCACCTAGAACGAGTAAAGAAAGTTTGAAATCATCAGTAAGTAGCAGAAGGAGCAGTTTAACTTTAGTAACAAGCACTTCATCTGAGGAAAGTTTAAACTCAACATTGAGCTCTGTTGAAGGAGATAATGGCTTACAACCAGAGGATGAAGGAGAGACAAAATTAGCACACCTAACTAAAACAAGGTCCAAAGGGCCAAGTGGACGAAGATCTCCTTCTAAATATAATAAAAAGATTGAAGATCAAGTTGAGAAAGAGTCACCACAGGTGTCATCCCAGTGCGTGACACTGGGATCCAGAGAAAAAGAAAGTGTGGATACAAATAGTCAAACTACTCAGATGACAGGCAGCCAGGCAAAAGATTCAATGCAACCCGAAGAAAAAAGAGACAGAAAAAACGCCATTACAATCGTGCAGAAATTTCCTTTGAATAAGAAAAAGGGTGAAGATACTCCACTTGAAAAACAACCCAATAACAGAAATCTTCACGTTGCATTTGTAGCAGGTTGTGCTCTCTCCACAATAGGGTGCATTGTTGCAGGAGCAATGACATCAGGATTGATAGGAGCAGGACTACTTGCTATGGTTGCAGTGCTTGCTATAGCAGCAGTAGCTGAATTGCATTCAAACTTCCTATCAAGTAAATTAACATCCATTAATGTGAGTCCTCTTGTTGATGATAAGAGCTTACAGCATGTTCGCAGCGGTAAAAATTAAATATGTGTTACTTGTAGTGGATAAGTGAATTCAGTTCTTGCCTATTGATATAAAAGTTGTTATATCTGGGGAATGTTTAAAAGGTGTTTAGTTGATGCGCATTCAATTGAATAAAGTTTTGGTTTTTATAGCCTTATTAAGTTTCATTTTTGCGTCATATTCTAGCGAAGCAAGTTCGGCGAGTGATGAATTAAAGGGTATACAAGAAACGGTAAAAAATTTTATTTCTTCATTTTCAGTTAAAGATACTGTAGAAAATATGAGTCCTTCAACAATCATAGGGTTGTGTATAGCTGCAGTGATACTTGCAGTAGTGTTCAGAGGTCTAATCTTTTTTATGATAATGTTTGGTGTACTGGTCCTGATGTTCGGTAGTACAGAAAAGGCAACAGACTACTTAAAAGAAAAATTTAACTTTACAAAAGATATAAAATTACAATCCGATAGCGAAAAAAAAGATAAAAATTAGGATAGTATTTTTATCTTTTTTAATTATCTTTATTGAATACGCATATGCAGTTAAAAGTACCAACAGTTAACTCTAAGCTTAAAAAAAAGAACAACTTAGCATTACTAGAAAGCATTGATTTAGATTTTGTTCCTTATGCTTGTCATTACGATGAAGAAACCATACTCACAAAACAGGGAGAATTGTTAAAAATAATCAAGTTAGAAGATTATTCTTCTGTTGATAACTACAGCGACCTCAGAACTGAAATTAGAAAAAGCATATCAAAAAATATTAATAGCCTGTATTTTACCGTTTGGATTCATACCGTTAGAAAGCGCAATAAACTGAGCTTGAAATGGAATAAAACTGAAGACTTCTCTGACAACCTACATTCAACGTGGTTTAATAAACTAACTGATAGTAAATTACAGTATATAAATGAACTATACATTGTAATATTGTTTAGCGATTTTGGCAAGCATACTAATAATTCGTTTTTTTTCAATAGAATAAAGAATAAGCATAAGTTGTCTTTACAAGAAAGCCATCAGGAGTTGCAAAAGATAACTGACGTAATTCAAAATGATTTAGGACCTTTTGGAGCTAAAAAACTGAGTCTAAGGTTTAGTGAAGGTAAAATATATTCTGAAATGATAGAATTTCTCCACTATATTGTTACATTAACGCACAAAGATTATCCAATACATGAAAGGGGCCTGTCGCAATATATTAGAAATTTTAAAATAGCTTTTGGTTTCAATACGTTTCAAACAATATTTGAAAATCAACAGAAATTTGGCTCTATTTTCAGCATAAAAGAATACCGGGAAATCTCTTTAGGTAATATAGATAGATGCTTGCAGCTTGAATCTGAATTTATCATTACAGAAATAATGATATTTACTAGTAATAACAAAGCAATAAAAGAATTTAAAAAACAAATCAACATGCTGCAAATTAGTGAGGATAATACCTTACTTAAAAGCTCAGGAATTGAAGAAATAATAGAGCTTGAAAAGACCTCTAGTATAGACTTCTGCCAACAGAAAATTATTTTTACAATATTTGCAGATGATAGGAATAAGTTAGCTGAAAGTATTAGTGATTTATCTTCTATAATGTCATTAGTTGGCTTCATGATGTTTAGAACTGATTTACATATGGAAAGTCATTTTTGGGCACAACTTCCAGGCAATTTTGCTTTTATTACGCAACCGAAAAATATCTTAACAAAATACGCTTGCAGCTTTGCTATGCTGCACGATTTTACGTCAGGTACATTAAAAGGAAGAAGGTGGAAAGAAGCGGTAATGATTTTTTTCTCAAAAAAAGGAAATCCTTACTTCTTTAATTTTCATGGAAAAAGAAATAATGGCCATACTACGATACTCGGAGCTCCAAATTCAGGCAGAACTTCACTCATTAATTTTCTATTATCAGAATCAAGAAAGTTTAACCCAAGAATTGTCATATTGGATAACACTGGAAAATCAATAATTTTTACTAAAGCAGTGAGTGGTAAATATTACATAATCGATCCAAAATATAAGGACAAAAGCCTAAAATTTAATCCACTAAACATTGAAGATAGTGCTTCCAATCGCAATATGTTGGTTGAACTGATCAGAAGAATGGTAGCCGATGCGAGCTTGGTGGACGTAGAAGAAAAGATAAGAAAAATCGTGGATTCTATATTTGCTATACCAAGGGAATCGCGTTCTATTTCACAAATTTCTGAGGTGCTCTTGCTTCTCGAGGGTAAGATAAGTAGATGGTGTGACGATGGTGACTTTGCTTACTTATTTCAAGATGGTAATGAATCAGATATTGACTGGGAAACAAAAATTATATCTCTCAACACCGCAAACCTTACAAAACAAAAGGAATGTATGTCCGTGATACTTTACTATTTTTTATATTCTTTTGAGGCAAAATGTGATGGCTCACCTGCAATACTTGTTTTGGATGAAGCATGGGAGATAAGTAATATTTTTCCTACAGAGAAAGAGTTTGATAACTGGATGCAAAGAATGACGGAACTAAATGTTGTAGTAATCCTAAGTACTGAGAATTTAAATCTCGCATTTGCTAGCAAATTTACTCAATATTTAGATAAACATGTTGATACAAGAATCTTGATGCCGAACGTCAATGCAAATAGATTATACATGAAGGCATTTTCTCTATCGAAAGAGGAGCTGAATATAGTTCTGCAGACGCCAACACAGGAAGGTTTATTTTTGATAAAACAGTACAAAGGATTAGTAACCTTAAATCTGGATTTGAAGGATATGCAAGAAATACATGTACTTTCAGCTAACAAAGAGACTATAAAGTATATGTATGAGGCAATAAAAGAAAAAGGAGAAGAAGTTAATGAGTGGTTACCGGTATTTTATGAGAAGTGTAAAGCTTAATTTCTTATTGATGTTTTTTTTGATACTTGGTCTTTCGTATCAAGGATATGCTGATTGTCCAACATTTGTAGAAAGTAATACTTGGTGGGAAGCAATAGTTGGTGGAGATTGGGTAAAGGAAATTAAGGTGCAAGCAATAAAAGATCAAGGAGTTGATGGTTACTTTAATCCCAAAATTAGAGTATGTGCTTATGATGGACAAAGTTATTGTTATGGCTTACAAAGTGGGGAATCCTGCCGCCAGATATATGGAACGCAAGGTACAGGAGCTGGAGTTTCTGCTGCAGCTTTTATCGACTGGGAAGGAGATAAAACAAAAGCTGGAGGAGAAATTGCTCGGGGTCTTAAATGGGAATGGGCAGACGGTGTTACTGATGAGGAAAAAAGAAGATTCGCTAACTCTCCTAAAATATGTGCTTGCAGTCAAAAAGGGGCTTGTATGTCAGGAATTTCTTCATGGGGTTCTAGAGTATTTTCGGGTGAGAATATTTTCCGTCCTGGGGAGATGGAAAAAGTCTGTGATACCTGCTACCAAACGGCAGTAAAATGTGCTCCTGTGCCACTTGCACCTAGCCCTCCTTCATTCTGTGAACAACTTGCGATGTCACCTCCACAAGTTAGAATTGTTCCTATAACAAATGAAGATAATGATTACTTCGATCCAAGAGTCGGGGTGATAATTAGCGGACTGGAGGAAAGAAAAGAGTTAGGTTTTCCACACGTTGTTTCAAATAATGAGAACATTCCAAATCACTCATATACTGTTACAGATAAGGATACTCACTATTACTTCAAAACCTATAGAAAAAAGGGCCAGCTCTGCGCTGAATACCATGGAACTCAAAGTATAGACAAAAAAAATCCACAGTTCGTCCGCTGTTTCCCGGTACCACCTGCTCCAGAGCCTGAGATAGTGAAGGTAGCAAATGAAAACACGCTAGAAATAAAAATGAAGATGAGCGAGAGCACTTGTACTTATAGAGCACATGGAGTCTACAGCAATGGTGTCTGTACTTTCAATGTTATCACTAATTCTACTAAGAACATCGGCCCTCTATCTTTAAAAGTAGTAAAACCAGCAATAGTAGCAAAAACGACTGACAGTAGTAACACAAAAAGTTACATTGATAATATTATAGAAGGTATATTAGAAAGTAATCCGCAACAATTTAAAGTTCTGAAAGAATATGGCTATGTTCCTGATATTGAAACGGAATGTAAAGAGTTTCAGGGGAATAAGTGCAAATTGAACAACTTAGGACAACCAGAAATAGAAGTAAAGTATAAAGGAAATTCTAAAAGTAAAATGCTTTGTCTTTCTGGATGGCAGCCAGAACCAGAGGAGTTTGTTCTTGAAAGAGAAGGTAAGGTAGTACCACTAAAATCAATGGGAACAAAATATATTGAATACAATTCTGTTTATTCAAAAGAATCAAATCAGTTCTATTATCTTCCAAGCAAGGAAATAGGTGACCTTTTGAAAAGACCTCAAAATCAGTTGGATAAAATAATGTTTAATAAGCAAGGGTATGTTTTCTTCCCTGACGACAATAAACAGGAAAAGGGGAAATGCAGTTACTGTGTAAAAAGAAATGATAAGATAGACGACGCATTTAAATCTGATAAAGGACTGAAAGTAGTATACAAATTGACGGATGTAGAGCATAGAGAAAAATGTAATCAAGGTGACGATGGCTGCATCTGCTTTAATGGAACATGCAGCCGTTCAACACGATATGTAGACAAAGAAAACACCCAATCTTTTTATACAAAGATTTCACAAGATGCAAATGGCGTTGTCACGCAACAAGAAGCACCAATTAAAGCAAACAGAACAGAGGTTTTTTACGCTGATAAATTGTGTAGGTTCGATTTAGAAGGTCTCAAAGAGAAGTTAAAAGAGATAATCGAGAAACAACTGGAAAAAGAGAAACAAGAACCGGAAAAAAAGAGCGAAAAGTCCCATGTTTTTGGAAGTGGAGATTATGATGTGGATGGCTCACAAATAACATCTAGCCGTGTTGAAATAGAAGTGTGGGGATGTGGTGAAGCAGGTCACATAAAAGATACACCTTACACTTACACACCTAATTCCACTGAAAGTAGAGTAGGAATGCCAGGAGATTATATAAAAGCTGAATTGGAAATTGATCTTGATTATCCTATAATTAACATTAAAGTTGAACGGGGAGGAGGTAACAGGGAAAAGGAATATACAGATAAGGATGGGGGTCCTATTTTTATAAGAAAGTGTCGTTTAGGTAAACAAGAGTGCAAGGATTTAATCACTATGGGAGGCGGAGGCATCTATAAAATATATGAGTATAAGGATTATACCGAACCAATAATTGATGATAGTGTAAAATTAAAAGAAAAAACCACAACAACAGGATTGCGGGTTACTGAAGATAATAAAATAATATATATAGAAAATGGTGAAATCAAGCATGAAACAGTAAAGTGTAGCAAGGGTTTTGGAAGCAGTAAACCTGGTGCAGGTGGTTGCATTGATAAAAGTAAAAGAATTTATGGTAAAGGCTCTGCAGGGCAGGTGAAGGTAACGCCTATTATAAAGGGATTTGACATAAACATAATAAATGATGCTATTGAAAAAATGATAGGAAATCGATATGATCCCGGGGGGGTTAGGGATTTTTCGAGGAGTGAGTTTGACACGAGTTTAACTAAGATGATTGAAGAGGAACTCAAAAAAGAATTGTTAAGGTAAAAAGATATAACTCTGAAAATTATGCTCTCGTTTTAATAATTAATTAAAGTAAAGCATGTAGTAAATGGTGTAATTGCTGTATCTTAACAAAAAGGTATAACGAATGTAAGGAGGGTACTTTATGTCTCTAAAGAATAAAATTTCTGAGCTAATAGAACAACAATTTAGCATTAAATACCATGACAATTATTTGGCTTACGCTATACATAAGTGGGCTGCAAGCGAAATATCTAATTCTATTGCTTTTTGCATAATTGGTTGTGGAAATTGCAAGATTGGATATCAAGATGCTGCAAATTCGTTCAACATAACAAAAGAAGAAATTGAACAAGGCAATATTGCAAGCATAGAAAGTAAAATAAAAAATGAAGCTGAAAAATCAGGTAGCGAGTTTTCTGAGTTGATTTCTAGAATGGATCAATCGCTAAAAGAGCAGAGTGAAAAGTCTATTGTACAAATTTTAGATTCATCCGCTGAGGAGATGTTAAGGAGTTTCTGTGATAGCCCTGTACAGTCTCCAGAGCCTCAAGAACCCTCTGCTTCATCTGAAGAGCATGCTACAGAAGGCCCAGAAACTAGTGTTAATTCAGATCTTTTGTCAACCTAATCAACCCCATATATATGTTTTTTTTGTACCCATGCTTTGCGTTTTGGGGTGGAAAGAAAGCACCATTCTTCGTTGCATTTTTCTATCTTCATCACAACAAACTTGTCTATTTTCATAGTAATCTTGCTGTCTACACTCTGTTTTTGATATCCACAGGTATCTTCTTTTACAATCGCGTAGCGCTTATCACTAAGAAGATTGCCTTTTATCCATCCGCAGTCTTCATCTATATCGCAGACCTTTTTCCAACTCTCAAACTCCTCTATCACTTTCAGGGGCAGATTTTTGCAAGTGTATATCCATTTTACAGGATAGTGAAACCCTGGCCCCGTTCTCATGTTGATCTTATTTGATTTGGTTGAAACAAAGTTGTTAGCAAACAAGCTATGGCTAAATAATAAAAACAATAGGATAATAGTACTGAACCAAGATCCCAGTGTCACGCACTGGGATAACGTGAGGGATAGTGTAACAGACTTATTCATCATAATTCACGATTAGGTTGACATAAGATAAAGAGTAAATTAAAAATTGAATAGATCTTTAAATGCAAAATCAATGCCTATAGAAA
This sequence comes from Wolbachia endosymbiont of Drosophila leontia, assembly GCF_028981785.1. NCBI lineage: Bacteria > Pseudomonadati > Pseudomonadota > Alphaproteobacteria > Rickettsiales > Anaplasmataceae > Wolbachia > Wolbachia endosymbiont of Drosophila leontia. The sequence goes on along the minus strand of NZ_JAPQLK010000074.1, from coordinate 1,826 downwards.
TATTAATGCCTGCTCTTTCACCAACAATGAGCAAAGCTAGAGGAAAAATTGTAAAGTGGCATAAAAAAGAACAAGACAAAGTTGAAGTAGGCGACGTAATTGCTGAGATAGAGACTGATAAAGCCATAATGGAGTTTGAATCTATAGATGAAGGAGTCATAGCAAAAATTTTAGTAACAGAAGGAACAAGTGGCGTGTCTGTAAATCAACCAATAGCTTTAATGCTGGAAGAAGGAGAAGATGAAAGTGCACTTAACAACTATACTTCAACTTCCATCAATAGTGCAGTTAAAAAGGAAGTGACAAAAAGTGCTGTTGATAATCAAAAATCAGAACACCAAGATTTAAACGGAAAGCCAATAAGTCATTCTTCGGTGTCATTCCAGCGCGTGACGCTGGAATCCAACCCCTCAATGTCATCCCAGTGCTTGACACTGGGATCTAGAAAAGAAGAATGGATCCCAGTGTCAGCTACTCAGATGACAGAGGGTTATGCAGAAGGTAGAACAAAAATAAGCCCATTAGCTAAGAAAATAGCTCAAAATGAAGGGGTTAATGTGCAGCAATTAAAAGGTACAGGACCATATGGTCGCATAATTAAGGCTGATGTGTTGGAGTTTTTAGGCAGTGGTATACATACTGAAAGTCCTGAGAAAGATACCATAGTTGAAGTAAGCAACATGCGCCAAGTGATAGCACAGCGCCTGACTGAATCAAAACAGAATGTTCCACATTTTTATTTAACTGTAGATTGCCAGGTTGATAAGTTAATATCGTTAAAAAACGAGATTAACTCAGCAGATGAAAACAATAAAGTAACAATTAATGATCTAATCATAAAAGCTGCAGCTTTCAGCATGAAAAAATTTCCTGATATAAATTCTTCGTGGATAGATAATAAAATACTGAGATATTCAAATATAGATATTTCAATCGCTGTGGCACTTGAAGATGGGCTAATTACTCCTATAGTAAAAAATGCTGATAAAAAGGGTATTTTATCTATATCAAAAGAAGTGAAAGATTTAGTAAGCAGAGCAAGATCTGGAAAATTGAAACCTGAAGAGTTTCAAGGAGGAGGGTTTACTATCTCCAACTTAGGGATGTTTGGTATAAAAGCCTTCAGTGCTATAATCAATCCGCCGCAATCTTGCATTATGGCAGTTGGTGCATCTAAAAAACAACCAATTGTTATGAATGAGAAAATAGAAATAGCAGAAATAATGACAGTAACGCTCTCTGTTGACCATAGAGCAGTTGATGGGGCACTCGGAGCAAAGTTTTTAAATGCCTTTAAGCATTATATAGAGAATCCTCTGGTGATGCTTATTGAAACTGAGGTAATCTATTAGCATTGTTATTACAAAATTAATACCTCTAAGTTTACACTTTTATTAGTTAATAGGTTTAGAGGTAAAAAAATGAATACTACAGTAGAAAAAAATAATCCAAAAATTTTTCCTCAAAATGAAGGAAAGATTAACTCAAAAGGCATGGTTGCCCCACCTGTTCCTCCGAAATCTTCCCAAGCTAAATTTGCTGGAATAAAAGCAATTTTTGAGCGAAATGTACCTCATTCTCAAGCAAATGATAGTAATAAAACAGTGAGTAGCAATCTTGGAAGAACATTTGGCCCAACAATGCAAAAACTCATGGAAGACAACATTCATAGCACTCCTAAGAACCTGTTAAGGATCTCGAAAATATGAGGTAAAATAAGCATAGTTAAGAAAGAGGTATATCTATGCAAAAAAGCTATCCAAGCGATATAAGTAAAGAACAATTTGAAAAAATTAGACCAATACTGGAGAGTAGCAGAAAGAAAA
>NZ_JAPQLK010000073.1:0-6442 GCF_028981785.1 Wolbachia endosymbiont of Drosophila leontia | reverse complement strand
CTACGTCATACCGCCGCGGTATCTCAGCATAGATTCCGCTAACGAGTAGCGGAATGACGAATTTGTTGTTTTTCAAATTGTAGGTAAACCTAAGCCACTTTAGCTATACTTGTAGAGAAAAAAGAATAGATGATGATCCTAAATATTTAATAAATTTGACTACTGAGGAATTTCAAAAATCTCAATTTTTTATTAATTGTGATATGGTACATTCTATCTTCATATAGCTTTCCTCTTCATACCTCAACTAATGAAATCAGAAGCATCAACTCCCTTTTGCAAGCAAGCAGCAATAACAGTGTTCATCATTAGAAATGCAATGGTCATTGGGCCAACGCCCCCGGGTACTGGGGTCATAGCTTTGGCTTTCCCTTTTATTCCCTCAAAGTCAACATCACCTACAAGCTTTCCTACGTTAACGCTATTTATGCCAACATCGATCACTATTGCACCTTTCTTTATCCAGTCTGCTTGAACAAAATTTGGCTTTCCGACTGCTGCAACTACTATATCCGCTTTAGAGCAATATTCAGCTAAATCCTTGCTTTGTGAATGCAAGATGGTGACAGTGCAGTTTTCTTGCAATAGCAGGTAAAACATTGGCTTGCCCACGATATTTGACCTACCAATTACCACTGCGTTTTTACCGGAAAGGTTCTCTTCAATTGACTTAATTAAATGCAAAGAACCTTTAGGAGTGCAAGGTATAAGGCAGTTTTTTTCACCTTTAACTAATTTGCCAACGTTTTCATCATGAAAGCCATCTACATCTTTTTCAACACTTACTGTGTTAATTACTCTGCTTGCACTAATATGATTTGGTAAAGGCAATTGCACTAAAATGCCATGCACAGATGGATCTTCATTTAATTCATTGATTTTTTCAATTAATTCATCTTCTGAAATATTATCAGGCAAAACAATGGTCTCAGAACTTATGCCTATTGATTCTGCTTTTTTCTGTTTGTTGCAAACATAAACCTGACTTGCTGGATTGCTGCCCACGAGAATTACTTTCAGGCAAGGAAAAATGTTATACTCTCTCTTTAAAATATCAATTTTTTGTGATAGCCTCTCACATAGGTCGTTTGCTATTTTTTTACCATCAATAATAATTGTCACTTCCTTGCCACTCCTTAAAGTCGGGTAATTTGATATCAAATAAATCCAATACTTTGCCAACAGAATGATTAATAATATCATCCAACGATTTCGGTTTAATATAAAAAGCAGGCACTGGTGGAGCAATAATTGCTCCCATCTCCGTTAATTTTAACATATTTTGTAAATGCCCAAGATGCAGTGGTGACTCTCGCACCATAAGAACTAACTTTCTTCTTTCTTTTAGCGTTACATCTGCAGTCCTTGTCAATAGATTGGAAGTAACACCTGATGCGATTTCAGACATTGTCTTCATAGAGCATGGTGCTACAATCATCCCTGAGGTTTTAAATGAGCCGCTTGCTATTTTTTCTCCAATCTTTTCTTCAGAATAGTAAAAATCTGCAAGCGATGTAATATCTTCAAGTTTTTCTTTAATTTCGTGAGCTAAAGTTATTTTCCCAGCACGACTTATCACTAAATGAGCTTCATAATCGACGTCTTTCAATGCTTCTAAAATACGCACACCGTAAATAGAACCAGATGCTCCACTTATTCCAATTACAATTCTGCTATTCACTTAACTCTTCTTCGTAGCTCATTCCCAATGCACGTTTATAGGTATCAAGCAATATTTCTTGTTCCTCTCTGTCATCATCATCCATCTTCCTCAGCCTAATAATTTGTTTCATCACTTTTATATCCCAACCTTCATCTGCGGCTTTTGCATATACATCACGAATGTGATCTTGCACATCCCTCTTTTCTTGTTCAAGTTTTTCGATTCTCTCTATGTAACCCTTCAACTCTTCAGCCGTTATTTTTACTGTATCTTCCATGAAACTCCACTAATTAATTGCTGCCACTAATACTACCAGTTCTTACTTGCACTTCAACAACAGTAATAATATTTTTATCTTTTTTTAAAATCTTAAAGCGAAAACCATACATGGAAAACTCCTCGCCTTCGTCAGGAATGCGCTCTATTTCATTTACAATCATACCTGCTAGAGTTGTAGCTTCTTCATCAGGGAGATTCCAGTATAACTGCCTGTTAATGTTCCTAATAGTAGATTTTCCTTCTATGTAATACACATTATCAGATATTTTCTTTATAAAATTCTCCGTAATCAAATCATGTTCATCCGAAATTTCTCCAACTATTTCTTCCAGTATATCCTCAAGAGTTACAATTCCCTGCAGTGCTCCATACTCATCAATAACAAATCCAAGGTGTTTCCTGTTCTTACGGAAGTTGTGAAGTTGCACGCTGAGCGGTGTACTTTCTGGTATGAACCAAGGCCTTGACATAACTTGGGTAATGTCAACTTCTTCCGCTTTATTATTCTTTTCACGCAAAGCATTTATTAGAGCTTTCACGTGAATTACACCTACAATGTTATCTGGTTCCTTCTGCCATAAAGGTACTCTACTGTGACTGCTGGTTAAAATCTCTCTTATTAACTCTTCTTTATTCCGATCTATATCAAGAGAAAATAGGTTTCTTCTATGGGTCATAATTTGTGATATCTCTGTCTCAGCCAAATCAAGTATGCTGCTTAGCATATCTAAATCCTGTTGCAACATAGTTCCTTCACTGCGGTGAAGAGTAATCATATTACGCATTGCATCCGCTGCAGATATCACTTCCTTATCTTTATGCAGCCCACATAATTTTAGGATGAGGTTAACAATAAATTGAATACCTAGTGTCAATGGAGAAAAAATCTTTACAAAAAACAATACAAAATAAGCAGAAAATGATGCAAATTTTTCAGGATTTTGAATAGCATAAGTTTTTGGTAGAACTTCGCAGAACAATAAAATACAAAATGTCATTATAATTGTTGATAGGAGAATGCCCTCATTTCCAAAAAGATTGATAAATATTGCTGTAAATAAAGCAGAGCAAGTAATATTAATAATTGTATTGCCGAGCAATACCGTTCCTATTGTCAATTCTTTCCTATTTAATAAGCGATCTATTACCCTGGCTTTTTTGTTACCGTCTAGCTTTAGCTTATTAACTCGAGAACGGCTAATTGAGGTTAAGCCTATTTCTGCTCCTGAGAACAAAAACGACAAAACTAACAAAACAAAAATTGCTGATGATACTAAGACCAATAACCAATCCATTAAAGTACGATGTTATTGTGATAAAAAATAAAATTAGTTTTACATGTTATGAAAGGCATTTGCAAGCCTGAATTTATATTGCCGAATTTTATATACCTTTAATCTTAAAAAACAAATCATAAAGCATATTACACGCTGCGTTCACATGCTCATCCTCAATGATAAGTGGTGGGGTTACCCTTACTACTTTGTTGTTTAAAACCCTAGTTATTATTAAACCTTTATCAAGAGATCGACTAATAATTTTATCAGCTACAGGAGTTGCTAGTTCTATTCCCATTAGTAACCCTTCTCCACGAACTTCTAAAATCATCTCAGGAAATTCTTTAGCTAAAAGCAACAGCTTTTCTTTTAAATCTTTACTAATTTTTTTAACATGATCAAAAAAGCCTTCTTTTAGCATTATATCGAGCACTGCATTACCAACAGTCATGGCAAGTGGATTGCCACCATAGGTTGATCCATGAGTTCCTGGAGTGATTGCTTCTGCTATATAATCTTTCACTAAACATGCAGCTAAAGGAAAACCGTTACCCATAGCTTTTGCACAGGTTAGCATATCAGGTTCAATGCCGACATTTTGATAATGAAATAAAGAACCGATGCGTCCATATCCGCACTGCACTTCATCAAAGCACAAAATTATTCCTTGAGCTTTTGTTATTTCCCTTACTTTTTGAAGATATTCTACGTCTAGTGGATATACTCCACCTTCGCTTTGTATGGGCTCTAAAAATACAGCAGCTATTTCATTGTTGATTTTTTCTTCTAATGCTTTAATGTCATTTCTTGGCACTTTATCAAAACCAGAAAGGAGCGGAGCGAAACCTTCGCGTGATTTTTCATTGCCTCCAGCAGAAATTGCAGCAATACTGCGGCCATGAAAGCCTCCTTCAATTGTAATAATACGATTACGTTTTGCTTGCCCTTTTGAATAAAAGTAACGACGAATAAACTTAATTGCAGCTTCTGTTGCTTCAAGCCCACTTGAGCAGAAAAAAACTTTATCTGCAAAAGTAAGGGTTGTTAAACGCTCGGCAAGCCTTTCTTGCTCGGGAATAGTGAAAATGTTAGAGCAGTGCCATAATGAGCTCGATTGCTCTTTCAGCTTATCTGTAATGTATGGATGACAATGCCCTAAAGAAGTTGTAGAAATACCTGCAGCAAAATCTAAATATTTTTTACCATCTTTATCAAAAAGATATGCCCCTTCTCCCCTGACTATAGGAGTGTCAAGTCTATTATACGCATTAACAACATGATCCATTTTATAAGTATTGCGGTATTATCTATACTATACCTGAAATGAATCCATTAACACAAAGCTTTTCCTTTAACCCCTTATGCTACTTCAACTAAAAATTTGGTTAATGCAAACCTTTTTTGTCATTCTATAGCTAAAGTGACTTGGTTTTACCAACACTTATTAGCCATTGTAAAAGTTTTTGTTTCTATTGAATGATAGTTGTAGCCTATGCAAGAAGTTTATTGACTTTGAGCGCACTTTAGCCTATACAATTTTAATATCTTAAACTACTGGACATGCCTGATCTAAAGACAATGATGTTAAATTTTGGACCTCAGCACCCAGCTGCACATGGAGTGTTGCGTCTTGTTTTAGAGATGGATGGTGAAGTGATCGAGAGGGCAGATCCCCATATTGGGCTTTTGCACCGCGGTACTGAAAAATTAATAGAACATAAAACGTATCTTCAAGCTTTGCCTTATTTTGATCGCCTTGATTACGTATCACCAATGTCACAAGAGCATGCATATTCACTTTGTGTGGAGAAATTGTTGCAATGTGAAGTGCCAATTAGGGCAAAGTATTTACGTGTCTTGTTTTGTGAACTGACGAGAATACTAAATCATTTACTGAACGTTTCTTCTCAAGCACTTGATGTTGGAGCAATGACCCCTCTTTTATGGCTCTTTGAAGAAAGAGAAAAAATACTGGAATTTTACGAAAGAGCTTCAGGTGCAAGGTTTCACGCAGCTTACATCAGGCCAGGTGGAATTGCAGCAGATGTTCCAGAAGATTTGATTGAGGATATTGCAAAGTTTATAGAGCAATTTCCAAAATATATAGACGATGTTGATGAACTTTTAACAGAAAATAGGATATGGAAGCAACGCACTGTAGGAATTAGTGAAATATCAATTAAACAGGCACTTGATTGGGGCTTTAGTGGCCCAATGTTGCGCGCTGCTGGGCTTGCTTGGGATTTGCGAAAAAGCCAGCCATATGAGATATATGATCAACTAGATTTTGATATACCGATCGGCCAAAATGGCGACTGTTATGACCGTTATCTAGTTAGAATGGCAGAGATTAGGCAATCTATCAGTTTGGTGAAGCAGTGCATAGAGAAAATGCCTGAAGGGCAAATAAAAACTGAAGATAGAAAAATTTCTCCACCGTCAAGAGCAGAGATGAAAAAATCTATGGAAGCTCTGATTCACCATTTTAAGCTCTATTCAGAAGGATATCACGTACCAGAAGGTGAGGCTTACGCAGTTGTTGAGGCACCAAAAGGTGAGTTTGGAGTGTATATAGTTTCAGATGGTACCAATAGACCTTATAGGTGCCGAATAAGAGCACCTGGCTTTGCGCATTTACAAGCCTTAGACTTTATGGCAAAAGGACACATGCTTGCTGACGTTGCAGCAATTATTGGCTCACTCGATATAGTTTTTGGTGAGATTGATAGGTAATCATTGGTACCCGTTCAGGCAATGGCGTCATGCAAGTAGCTGACACATAACTGTACGAACATTTGTTTGCAAAGGCAGTATGTTAAGTGTTATAGCCGATTTTGCCTCAAACACAAAGGCAGTGCCTTGACTACTTGGATCCAGAAAAATTGATTGTGTACTATACAACATTTTTGATCAAAAGCGTAACCGTTCACTGTTAGACTGCGTTCTGTGATTTTTAGCAAAACATGATCTTTCATTTGAGCTTCCTTCAATTTAAAATAAATACAGAAAATTGCTGCCTATAGCTAAACTGACTTAGATTTACCAACAATCGTCATCCCGCTACTTGTTAGCGGCTAAGAACCTGTTAAGGATCTCGAAAATATGAGGTAAAATAAGCATAGTTAAGAAAGAGGTATATCTATGCAAAAAAGCTATCCAAGCGATATAAGTAAAGAACAATTTGAAAAAATTAGACCAATACTGGAGAGTAGCAGAAAGAAAA
>NZ_JAPQLK010000072.1:0-3410 GCF_028981785.1 Wolbachia endosymbiont of Drosophila leontia | reverse complement strand
TTTCTGGAGAGGCTGTATTACAAGAATTTTGGGCAAACTTGGTCATGTGCAATATATTATCGCTTCATATATGTGATGCACAAGGGCCTTGGAACCCAGATCAAATTACTGAGTATCGTTTAAATTTTTCAGTTTTATTTAGTGTAATGAGACAGAAACTCTATCAGGTACTTATTTCGCCAAAAAACTTTCAAGCCCTTTTTAAGTATACGTGCTAAAGTTAAAATCCGACCGGGACAGCCGCAATAAAGTAGATAAGCCTAAACGCCATCATGTCTTTAGGAGAGTTTGCTAATGAAAGTTCTTAAGTTGACGTCATTGACTGTTCCGATTCGTTATATGACATAAGAGCATCATATATTTCATGCAATGTATTTGAGATGTTTTTTTCCATATGCTGATTAATATGCCCATATATTGTCGTCTCTTCCGAACACTCTGTATCTTTATGTATATGATTTTGTTGCTTTAATTCTTCTCTATCTACACTCTCTATTTGCTCTGACACTAGCATAACTACCCCATATTTTACATAACGAAATAAAAAAATTCTAACTGTAGTGTGCTTATATAATCTACGAAGTCAATAGTTAAATTGAAAAGTTTCGGTTATAATTTACTTCATATAGAACATGCCCTTGAATTATGCTAAAAATCGCCATAGTAGGCCTACCAAATGCTGGAAAATCGACCCTATTCAACAGATTAGTAGAAAGAAAAGCAGCAGTAGTGAGTAACATTCCAGGAGTGACAAGGGATAGGCGAGAGGGAATGGGGAGAATTAGCGATTTGGAGTTTAAAGTTATAGATACAGGAGGATGGAACGACCAAACTAGTTTTTCACTGCAAGTTATTGAGCAAATAGAGTTTTCTTTATCCAGTTCAAACATAATTTTCTTTCTTGTTGACGCAAAAGTGCAAAATGAGCGAAATAAAGAGTTTGCAAAGTGGCTGAAGAGAAAAATAAATAAACCTGTGATACTGATAGCAAATAAATGCGAGAGTCATAAATCCGAAAATGTTGATTATTTGCAGTTTTTTGATTTTCTTGGCCCGGTGTATATCTCTGCCGAGCATAATCTTGGCATGGTTGATCTTTATGATGCATTAGCTGGTGTTATTGAAAATTTTAACGAGAACACTGAGTTACCTAACAATGAACTGAGTAGGCTGAGGATCGCGATCATCGGCCGTCCGAATGTTGGAAAATCAACTTTTTTAAATGGTTTACTTGCAGAAAACAGACTAATAACAAGTTCAGAGCCAGGTACCACACGTGATTCTGTGGATATTACATATGATCATGATGGAGAGTTAATTACTCTAATTGACACTGCCGGAATCCGCAGAAAGGCGAATGTTGTAGATGGCTTAGAATCAAGATTTGTTGAGAAAAGCATGGAATCAATCAAGCGCTCTCATGTGGTAGTTTTAATGCTAGACTCCCTAGTTGGTATTGAGCAGCAGGATTTATCAATTGGTGAAGCTGCAATTAAGGGAGGGAAAGGGATTATTGTTGTTTTAAATAAGTGGGATTTAATAGGTAAGGATGACAGAAGCAGGTTAATAAAATTTGTCAAACAACAGGAAGTAACCAGGTTATTCTTGGAAGTGCCAACCATAACAATTTCTGCGTTAAAAGGCATGCGCTGCGGTGATGTGATAGATAAGTGTCTTGAAGTGAGTGAATCCTTGAACAAGAAGATCAGCACTGCAAAACTGAATAAGTGGCTCATAGATGCTGTAGGAAAACATTCTCACCCTCTTGTAAAAGGCAAAGCAGTTAAAATGAAGTATATCGCTCAAATTGGTACTAAACCTCCAGCTTTTTCTTTGATATGTAACATACCTGAAAGTGTTGATGAAAGTTACAAACGCTATTTAATTAACGATCTCAGAAAAAATTTCTTTGCAGACGGTGTGCCAGTTAGATTGCTTTTGAAAAAAAATAAAAATCCCTATGTAAAATGAATACTCTGCTTTATACTTTCAGGGATAATTTACTTAAAGTTATGTGTAATAATTCCAGAATTCCTGCAATCTTTCTGCTGTCGAGTGCCGCTGCTCTAATTTTTGCATATGTGCTAGAATATTTTTTCAACATGCTGCCATGCAAGTTATGTACATACGAGCGAATAGTTTACTATATCGCCGGATTACTTGCAGTAGCGTGCATGCTTAAAGACAACAAAATTCTAATCTATGCAATGTTTTGCAGCTACCTCATAGGTGCAGTAATATCTTTTTATCATGTAGGTCTTGAACTCCACTTATTTCATGATGTTTTAGGTTGTACAGAGCAAGCAAGTGGTAACGTTAGTATAGAAGAGCTCAGAAATAATCTACTAAATCCTAATTACTCTCCATCTTGTGACAGACCTCATTACGTTCTAGGTGTTTCCTTAGCAACATGGAATCTAATTTATCTCATAGTAGCTCTGTTCGTATCAGGTAAGGTGTATTGTGGAGAAAGAAAGAAATCTAAATAATTTAGGGTACAGCAACAATCAGTTCTTGCAACAGGCAATTAGAGTAGATCACGCTGGAGAATATGGAGCTATTTGCATTTATTCTGGTCAAAAATTTATTCTTAAGAAGTCTTCTATAATCAATGAAATAATTGAAATGGAAGAGCAGGAAAAAAAGCATTTTCACTATTTTAATGAGAAAATCAAAGAGCAAAAAGTTCGTCCTACTGTTTTGTTGCCTGTTTGGCGTGTTTTAGGAGTGTCGCTTGGCGTTGCAACTGCCATTATGGGCAAAAAAGCTGCTATGGCTTGCACTGCTGCAGTTGAAGAAGTTATCGGGGAGCACTACAAAGAGCAAGTTTCACATTTAGAAGATGGGGAATTAAGAGAAACTATAAGTAAATTTCGCGACGAGGAGTTAGAGCACAAAGATATTGCAATTCAGCACAATGCTGAAAGCGCATTTGGCTACAACATTTTATCATCATTCATAAAAACAGGCTGCAAAACTGCTATTTACTTGTCTAAGTTAATTTAACTAAGCAGCTTTCTTAAAGTGTTTTAAATGTTCTGATAACAACAGAAACCAGGAAGGAATTCAAGTGTAACAATTATTTTATAACTATATTTACATATCACCATTATTAATAAATAATTAGTATTTGTAAATTAAATACATCTAAAGTATAGACTGCAAAGGAGGCAAAAGTGCGTTTTAATTTAGAAGAGGGAAATGCTCTTATGTAATACCTGCCACAGGTTCACAACTGTACGAACATTCATTTTTGAAGGTAAATTGCACAGCAAATGGTGTCATTCCAGTCTGGAATCCAGAAATTTTGCTTATAATTGAGCTGATAAGCTAAGGGTAATTGTCTTAGAACCTGTTAAGGATCTCGAAAATATGAGGTAAAATAAGCATAGTTAAGAAAGAGGTATATC
>NZ_JAPQLK010000071.1:0-17970 GCF_028981785.1 Wolbachia endosymbiont of Drosophila leontia | reverse complement strand
ACCAGCTTGCAAATGATTGTCCTTTCCTTCATTTCTCTCCTATTACAAAGATTTTAAACAGGTTCTAAGAGTATAAGTTACTTGCAGATGCAAGCAACTTATACTGAATTTTCACTACTTTACCTATTTTGAAGCAGCAGGAGCTTGATGCTTTTGTGATGCGCCGCTCAAGTCTTCTACATTTGTTGAATGCTGCTCCAAAAATTTTACTTCTTCAGAGCTTTGTTGTAATTGTGTTTGTGGCAATTGTGGTGCTAACACTTCATGTAAAGGCTTTGCTTCATATTGCCTTCCCACTTTTACTTCTTTATGTGCAGCTAATTGCTCCATAGTAACACCATTACCCTCAATAAGTTCTACGGAGCCATTATCATGAATATTAATTTTAATATTACATTCTTTTCCTTGAGCATTCCACTTTAAAGTCATTTGATATGACCCATTAGCCACTTCATAAATTCTTGCCCCATCCTTATCAATTTGGCAACGTACCCCCCTTGTTTTTTGGTCAGGTAGTAGCAACGTAACTGTCTTTACATCGTACTTTTTGCACATATTACCACTTAGAATATCATGCAAGTTTACTTCTTTTATATAATCGTTCAGCGCAATTCTTATGACAGGCTTAACACTGTTATCTATATTTTTAGTTTCTCTTAATTTTATAAGCTCTGCGTCAATATTTTTAGATATCTCTTCTTCAATTTGTTTAGCAGCTTTGCCTACAATTCCCCGACCATGATATTTGGTCTCCTCAGCAGTATATCCATACATACTACCGCTATTCTTATGAACATGAGGTTTCACTATTACTTTATTAGTAGTATTAGTAGAAGGGTTGTTCTGATCTACAAACAACCTCTTCCATGTTTCTTCATCATCAAGAGTGACGTACCTACATTTATCCTTATTCGGTATTGACCCAGATACGCTACCAGCAGCAATATTTTAATCAACAATCAAAGATACAGTTTCATTACTATCTAACATATATGCCTCCATTATCCTTAATACACAAATGTCAACATACGAGCATTATCTCAATTAGTCAATATAAATTATGACGTTTAATGTTGAAAGCTCAAATACTCCTTTGCTTGATCGGTTAGAACGCGCCCTCTTGGTGTGCGCTTTACAAAACTAATTTTGATTAAATAAGGTTCTACTGTTTCTTCAATATTGCCAACATCTTCGGATAGCGCAATAGATATGGTGTCAATTCCAACAGGGCCTGAAGTGTTGAATAAAAATCTTAGATAATTCATATCAAGTTTATTGAGTCCCATTTTATCTACACCCAATTTTAGTAACACAGAATCAGCGACTTCATAAGTGATTTTTTTATCATCTTTCACTTCAACAAAATCCCTTATTCTTCTGAGTAACCTCAAAGCAATTCTTGGAGTGCCGCGCGCACGGCAGGCAATTTCCCGTGCTGCATCCTCTTCAATTTCAGCAGAAAGAACTCTTGCGCCTCTTTTTATAATATTAACCAGCTCCTCAAAGGAATAAAACTCAAGATGCAAAGGAATGCCAAAACGATCTCTGAGTGGCGCAGAAAGTAATCCAAGCCGTGTTGTTGCTCCAATTAGCGTAAATGGTGGTAGATCTATCCTTAAAGTGCGAGTAGATGGACCTTCACCTACTAATATGTCCAAGCAAAAATCTTCCATAGCAGTATATAAAACTTCTTCGATGCTGCGATTTAATCTATGGATTTCGTCGATAAATAGAACATCTTTTGCATTTAAAGTGGTAAGCACTGCAGCCAAGTCCCCAGCTTTACTAAGTAAAGGACCAGAAGTTGCGCGAAAGCTAACTCTTAATTCTTTAGAAACAATTTGTGCTAAAGTTGTTTTGCCAAGCCCTGGAGGACCGTACAATAAGACGTGATCTAAAGCTTCAGTTCTCGTCTGTGCAGCGTTTATAAACACTTTTAAATTTTGTATTAAGTCTTTTTGCCCGACAAAATCATCAAGTTGCTTAGGCCTGATGTTGATATTGCGTGCATCTTCAGTATATTCTTTACCGCACGATATTGATTTCATAATGTTGAGAGCTCCTTAAGCGCTATGCGAATAATATCCTTAGTGCCCAGATTTGACGATTCGTCTTGTATTTTTTTTATCGTATCATAAGCTTTCATTTTTTCATACCCAAGATTGATCAAAGCTGAAAGTACATCTTCATTGATTGGATTAAAGTTATTGTTATTTATTTCTAGTTTACTTACTTTGCCACTCAATTCAGTGATGATTCGATTTATGAGTTTCAGGCCAAGTCCACTCATCTTGAGTGTTACTTTATCTTCATTCATAATTGCCAAAAATAGCTGTTCTGGAGTTAATTTACTCAAAATTGACATTGCAGTTCTATAGCTAACGCCGCTTACTTTGACAAGCAACCTCAAGCACTGCTGTTCTTCTTTGCTTATAAAACCATATAGCTGAGTAGTGTTTTCTCTGTTATTTGCATAGGTTTCGATAAGTAATTTGATTCTACTTCCAATTGCACAAGCACTTAAAGTTTTGGCTGAAAGATACACCATATAGCCAACATCATTCACATTCAGGATTATGTGATCACTGCGCACTTCATCAACTACTCCATTTAGATTTCCTATCATTTTTAGTACTATATAGGGTTCAGTTTAAATACTCCTGGATCTTAGGTCAAGCAAACGAACATTATAACAGGGAAACGTGGCTAAAAAACCACTTGACACCCTTCGCCAGCCCCCTTATCATGATGTGTATAACAATGTTACAAAAAATAATATCATAGAATTCAATGGGACAATTCCTAGAAAACCCCTACATACTAAAAAAAGCAAAATGCTGTTAAAATGAGCTTAAGAGTAAATAGCAAACATCTAACATAACAATTCTATTTGTAAATCAGGTGAGACTTATCCTATAGAAAGCTTTCGAACTACGCAAGCGTATCTTTTGCCTTTAGTATTTCTTTAAACCTGCTGCAAAAGAGTAGGAATGGTTATAAAATAGGGAGGTATAGCAAGAGAATAGAGAGGGAAGATGAGCTTAAACTACCATAATCTAAAAGAACATCCGAGAAATTTTCGAGATGTAACAGGTTTGAAAATAGAAGAATTCGAAAAGGTTGTAGAAAAAGTGCGCCCAGAGTGGGAAAAAGTTCAAGAACAGAAGAAATGCCATGGAAGAACGTCAAGATTGCCTGTATTGGAAGATAAAATACTCTGTATAATTCTATAGACCTGCTGCAAAAGAGGAGATATTTAAAGAGAGATGTAGCAAGAGGGAATGAGCTTAAATTATCAAATCAACGTTATTCTGCTTTACCTCACTAGCATTTTCCTTACCTTGAGCCTTACTATTACTCACAAATACAAACGTTCGTTACATAGCTCTTAATATGTCTACAGAGACGAAATTTCCCGAATTATTTATAATGGACCCTTACGATCACATTCTGGGGACGTACATCAGAAAACTTTTATATTATTAGTTTTGTAGTAAAATTATATGAGTACGTCGTATCTATTAAATCAGAAGCTTTATGGATTACAGATTGAGAGCTTATTTGTTTGGGGTTATCTGGTTTATACTTAGCTTACTTAGTAGTGTAGCTAATGATACTATATCAAAATATCTAAGTTTACATCTTCAGAGTTTTGAAATAACTTTTTTCCGCTTTCTGTTTACCACTATTACCCTTGTACCTTTTATGTTTTACTATGGAATAGAAGCTTTTAAAACAAGTCAAATATCTATTCAAATAACTAGAGGTGCACTTTTGTTTTGTGGAATGGTCTTATGGACCTATGGATTGACTACTTTCCCCATAGTAACTGCAACGATTATAAGTTTTTCTATACCATTATTTGTTATACTTCTTGCAATCCCTTTACTAAAGGAAAATATAATTTGGCAAAGATGGATAGTAACTATTATTGGTTTTGTTGGTATTGCTATTGCTACCAAAGCTCATAGTGAAGATTTTAATCCTAAAATTCTTATTTTTATTGTATCTGCATTGATCTTTGCTATATTAGATATACTTAATAAGAAACTTGTAATAAAAGAGTCAGTAATAAGTATGTTATTTTATTCAACTCTAACAACAACTATTTTTTCTACTCCACCTTTGTTATTTTATTGGCATATGCCTTCCTTGTCAGAATTAATATTACTGCTGATTTTAGGAATAAGTTCAAACCTAATTATGTTCTTCATGTTAAAAGCTTTTGCTCTTACTGATGCTACTGCACTTGCACCGTATAGATACATAGAACTAATAATTTCTGCAATAGTAGCATACGTTATATTTAATGAATTACCTGATAAAAGTGCTTTATATGGTACTTTGATATTAATACCATCAACCTTATTTATAGCTTATTCGGAAGGTAAGGCAATTAAGAAAAATAGTGTAACAACAAAAGTTTATAATTGTTAATGGTATTTATTTTAGATGCTAAGCTATATTTTTAAGGTGATAATAAAATGCACATAACTATTACAGGAGTAGGGTATGTAGGCTTAGTATCTGGTACAATGTTATCGGAGCAGGGCCATAAAGTTGATTGCATTGACATAAATACTGAGAAGATTGAACTTTTGAAATCAGGGAACATTCCTCTATATGAACCTGGATTAGCAGATTATTTAGAGAATAATATAAAGTCACAAAGGATAAGATTTTTCGATTCGTATTTTCAAATAAATCCCAATACAGAAGTAGTATTTATAACTGTAGATACTCCATCAGACTCCCTAGGAAATGCAAATTTAAAGAATGTATATAATGCAGTAAGTGAAGTTTCTGAGAGAGTTAATCAAGATTGCTTAATAGTGATAAAGTCAACTGTTCCTCCTGGTACTGCAGAAAATATATATAATTATTTATCTAATAAGGGCTATAACTTTGATTTGGGGGTTAATCCAGAGTTTCTCAAGCAAGGCTCTGCAGTATCAGATTTTTTATACCCAGATAGGATAATAATAGGAGTAAAAACTAAGCTAGCTAGGGCAAAACTAGAAGTTATGTATAAATCATTTATAGATAAGAATATTCCGTTAATAGTCACTGATACAGTTACTGCTGAAATGATTAAATATGCTTCTAATGCTTTTCTAGCAACAAAGGTTGCTTTTATCAATGAGATGGCAGATTTATGTGAGCTATTAGGAGCAGACATTGACCTTTTAGCTAACAGTATGGGAATGGACCATAGAATAGGTAAGGAGTTTCTCAAAGCTGGTCCAGGATTTGGAGGATCATGTTTTCCTAAAGATTTATCGGCCTTAATAAGGCTTGCTGAAGATCACAATGTCAAGCTACAAATTTTAAATTCAGTTAAGGAATCTAACTATAATCATATAACAAACATTGCTAAAAAGGTAGAATATCTATTAAATGGAGTCCAAAATAAAAAAATAGCGATATGGGGGCTAACTTTTAAGTCTGGTACTGATGATGTAAGAAATAGCCCATCTATAGATATTGCACAATTGTTAGTGAATAACAAGGCTAAAATTACTGCATATGACCCAATGGGGATGGATAATGCTAGGCAAGTTCTAAAGGATATAGAGTACGCGGATAATGCTATAGGGGCTGCAAGGGACGCGGAAGCCTTGTTATTGTTAACGGAGTGGAAAGAATTTAAAAATCAAGATTTTGCAAGTTTAAAGAGTATTATGGCTGCACCTAATGTTTTTGATTTCCGTAATTTATTAGATAATGAGCTGTTACTAAGATATGGTTACCATGTTTATTCCTTGGGTAAAAAATCTATCTACAAAGTTTAACTGTTGGGAAATGTTTTCTACACCGCTTTACTTAGTTTTTTAAGTCTTTGCTTGATAATATGGAAAAGCAAACGAGTGCAACAACAGAGCAAATGGAAAAAAATGAAAACATAATACTGTTACCACAGTGCTTAACAAGTACTCCTAAGAGCACGCATGAAAATATTGAACTTGCAATATACCCAAATAATCCTGTTAAGCTTACAATTGCACATACATTATTTTGTGGAGCAATTTCTACAGCTATAACACCTGTCAGTACTTGCGTTCCAAATATAAAGAATCCTGATAAGATTGCACCAAGGTTCATAAGAATTATGTTTTGACCAAAATTCATTACAATAAAAGTGAGTGCTATACCCAACATGTAAAGTAATGCCAGCAAGCTTCTATTTTGAAAGAAGTACATATCACTAATTCTTCCTGTGATTAAAGTTCCAAGGATTCCACCTAAATCATATACGCCTGTTATTAGTGAGGATTGTACAAGAGAAATTTGTAATTTATCCCTTAAAATTATAGGAAACCAAAAAAAGATTCCCATTTTTATAATATAAGCACAAAAAGTAGCACAACATAGAAACCATATGGAACTTTTCACTTTGATACCTATCTGAGATTTCTGCACCTTATAATAGGTAGTAAAGTTGGCACTTTCTTTGTGATATGCTTTTAATATTATGTAAATTCCAAAAAGTAAGCATAAGAGACCAGAGTACAAAAATGCACTCTTTGCATCATATATTTTGATTATACTTGGTAATACAATTAAAGTAATACAAGAACCAAGTTGCTGAGATGCGCTCATAATTCCCCATGATGATGCAATTGAAGAGATGCTAGAGTTTGTAACCATAAACTTGGTAATAGCTGGCCAACCTAACCCTTGTGTCCAAGCTAATAATATTAATGTTAACAGTAATAAAGTTAGATTATTATATGATAAAGTTATACCAATGGTTAATAATCCAGTTGCAATATTGCATAGCCCAAACATAAATAATGGATTATTTTTGGAGTCCATGATTATTCCATTAACAAATTTTGATACTCCATAAAAAAAAGAAAAGCAGGCAAAAAAATAGCTTAATTTTACATGGTCAGTATCTATTAACAGTGGCAGAGCAATTGGTATACTTTGTCTTGATAAATAAAGCAGCATATATCCACAGAAGAATAGTAAATATTGAAAGAAGACAAAGTTCACACCTATTCCCAAATAGCTCTATGCAGATGCTAGCATAATACTATATTGGTATAATATTGTTTGACAAGAAGTTTGCAAACAATTAGTGCAGAAAATTACTTACTTAGTATCTTTCTTATAGCAGATACAGTAGCATTAATATCTTCATAGCTTATATCTCTATGTGTTATAGCTCTGATTTTACCTTTGATGTTAGCCATTCTAATTCCATAATTTGTAACTAGTACGTTTATTAATTCTTGAATAGATATACAATTAGTACGTAATGAAAAATACGCTATATTAGTTTTATACAGGTCGATATCAATTATAACTTGATCTATAGAGCCTAGGCCTTCTATAAGGTGCTGCATTTTTTTATGGTCTTCTTCTAAAGAATTTACATTATTATGTAGAGCATATAAACATGCAGCTGAAATAATGCCAGCTTGGTGCATACCTCCGCCAATTTGAAACTTATAGTACCAAGCTTTTTCAATAAAATCTTCACTTCCAAGCAATATTGCGCCCATTGGAGCACCTAATCCTTTACTAAAATCAATGAATACCGAATCAAAATAACTTGCATACTCCTTTGGAGATATTTTAGTATGAGCACAAGCGTTGAACAGTCTTGCTCCATCTAAATGAGTGAATATGTCATTCTCTTTACAGAGACTTGAGATCTCTTGAATATATTCTAAAGGCCACACAGCTCCACCACCAAAATTTGTCGTTTGTTCGATAGAAACAAGCCCAACTCTCGGAATATTTCTTAAACTAGGACGAGTAATAAACTCAACAATTTGTTCTCCAGTAAATATTCCTCTCGTACCTTTGATGGGCAAAGGAGTGGCATGTGCCTGGGCTGCGATCAAGCCAGATTGTACTATGAGCGGATGTGAAGTTTCATCAAGCAGCAAGTAATCACCAGGTCTTTGAATGTGTACTTTATAAGCAATTACATTGGACATTGTTCCTGAAATCAAAAAGATTCCTGCAGGTTTACCTAACATTTTACATGCGGTTGCCACTAATTCGTTCACAGTTGGATCTTCACATGCAGCTTCGTTTCCAACTTTTGCTTTAGCCATCGCTTCCCTCATTTTAGCTGAAGGGTCAGTGTTTGAATCGCTAAAGAAATCTATTTTTATTCTCATATTAAATTTAATACAACCTCCTTTATAATTTCAGCAGCTTTCATGATGTCTGTTTCCTTTATGCCAAGGTGGGTAACTGCTCTTATATGAGACTCGAGCCAAGGAAAAAGCAATAAACCATAGATTTGGCATTTACTCAAAAAAAACTCATTAGTCACATTTAGTTCTTTTATACTAAAGCTTACTATGTTAGTTTCTGGATAAGGTAGTATCAGCTTTATATGTGGAATTTCCTTAATCTTATCTGCAAATAATTTAGCGAGCTTATTATCTTCTTTAAGCCTAGAAATATTATTCTGTAGTACATATTTTGCTGCATTAGCACAATACCCTATCTGATGGTAACCACTACCTAGCCAAACCTGTAACTTTTTAGCCCTTTCAATTATCTCTCTTTTACCCATAAGCATTGAACCAAAAGGAGCGCCAAGTCCTTTAGTAAAAGAAAAGCTCATTGTATCAACATATTTAGCATAATCTGCTAAAGCAATATTTGTTTCGATATGAGCATTAAATATTCTTGCACCGTCTAAATGAAGATTTACATTGTGAGCTTTTAAAAAGTGATATAACTCGACTTGTTTTTCAAAAGGATAAATTTTACCATTAAACCCATTTATACTATTTTCTATAGAAACAAGACTCACCTGAGCGAAAATTTTATACCTCGGCTTAGAATTAATAGCATATTCTACTTCATCAACATCTAAGATTCCGCTATTATTTCTAATACAATTAAATACGATATTATTTACTTTTGCATTGCCTGCGCTATCGAAAAAATTAGCGTGATAATTATGATGAGTTATTAGTTCATCGCCAGGACTTGTTTGACTGGCAATGGCTAATCTATTTGCAAGCATACCGCTGGTTACAAATAATGCTTCTTCTACTTTGAATAATTGTTTGCAATATTCTGATAAGTCATTACAGCTTTTGTCTTCACCATAAGCAAAATCTCCAACAGTTGCATTACTTATTGCATGTATAACGTTGGAGCTCTGCAGAGTTGTAGTGTCACTTCTCAGATCAATAATTTTTTCCATCTTATTTTTTTCCATTCAAACAACCAATTTGAGCATTCCAAAGTTCTTTATAAAGACCGTGTTTAGAAACTAGTTCAGCGTGTTTACCATCTTGGACAATTTTTCCTTTGTTAAATACTAGAATTCGGTCCATGTGTAAAAGTGTAGAAATACGGTGTGCTATGGTAATCGTAGTTTTATTTTTCATCAATTTGAATAAACTCATTTGAATTGTTTTTTCTGTTATAGAATCTAACTGACTAGTTGGTTCATCGAGAAATAATATTGGAGAGTTTTTTAAAAATGCCCTTGCTATTATTATTCTTTGTTTTTCTCCTCCAGATAGCTTGATGCCTTTTTCTCCAACTGTAGTTCCATATTGATCTGGTAGAGTCATAATGAAATCGTGAATACCAGCCAGCTTTGCAGCTCTCATTATTTCTTCGATAGTAGATTGAAGTCTACCATATATGATGTTTGCTAAAATAGTATCATGAAATAATAATGGATCTTGAGGTATTACAGATATTTGTTTCCTCAAAGAACTCTGTGTAACTTCTGATACTATTTGATTATCAATCTGTATATTACCTTTTTTAACATCAAATAGCCTTAGAATTAAGTTTATAAAAGTAGATTTACCACCTCCAGAATAACCAACTAGGCCTACCTTTTCGCAAGGATTAATGGTAACTGAGAAATCTTGAAATAATGGCTCCAGACCTTCATAAGAAAAAGAAACATTATTAAACGTTATTCTTCCACTTAATAAATTTAATTCTTTAGCATTTTCCTTATCTTGAATTTCTGGTACGGTATTCAAGATTGGCAATGCATCTGAAACTTTGCCGAAATGAGTAGAAAATTGGGTAAGATTTCTAGTTAGATGGTTAAGAAACTCTATAATCGATATATTAATTCCAAGTACAAGAGCAATATCTCCTATTGCGATCTTGTTCAATTGATAATCATGAATTAAAAAATACAAGTTTACTGCTTGGAGTATATCGAATGAATAGCCATATATAAACCAAAGACAAAAGTATGCCCATTGTAATTTTCTCTCTGCAATAGTTCTTTTCTTGCATATTTGAAAAAATTTGTGTCTCTCATGTGCTTGCTGAGTAAATAGTCTTACTGATATAACATTTAAAATACTATCTGCTATACTAGCTATTACTTGTGAATTTTGTTTAGAGTAATTATCAGCTAGTTCAGTAAGTACACGAAAGCTGAAAGTCGATACTAAAATAAAAATGCTTACCCAAGTGAATGTAGCGATTGCAAATTTTATGTTTACTAATGATAAGGTATAAATAGCTAAGACTAATGCTATGCTGTAACCGAAAAAACAATCTATAAGCAATCTTATTAACTCTATCACACTATCCATTAAGTTACTGACCTTATGTACTAAGCTTCCAGATAAATTGTTCTGATAATAGGAATGGTCTTGTTGGAGTAGCCTACAAAAAGACATATCAGCTATCTTTTGACGCATTAAGGTAAACATTCGAATGTCAACAAAATAGCCATAGAATCTAAAAGCAGTAGTGATAAGTAATGCCATACCAAGATAAGCGCTTACAGGCAATAAAAGATTTTCAATTACATTACCTTCCTGATATTTTACAGCTGTATCTAGAATATTTTTTACTAAATACTTTCTAAAAGACAAATCAACAGCTACCACCAGGGCAACTAAAGACATTATAAGTACATTAAGTTTGAATTTAGATACTATATTCAAGATGAACATCAATACACATTTGAAGCTATCAACTCTACTTCTGTTCATTTACAATGCTAGCTCCACTACGTTGACTTTTTTATTGAGAAATACAAGTAGTGAAAACCATAAATTTTTGTATATTTTTCCTGAGATGTCTCCAGCATCATGTAGTGCTGATGCTCGATTCAGAATAAGTAGCTTATATAAATCTCGCTTAGCCTCAGTAGTGTCGATCTCAGAAATATTTGTAGTTGTGTCTGTAATAAAGGCTAACCAGCTCTTGATAAGTTCTTCCATGTTTTTTGCTTTTATACTTTCCTGGTAGCCAAACAATGACAAGCATTCTCTCAGTATAGATTCTGTTAACTCACCACAATTGAGTATACCAAAAACTGAAGGCTGAGGTTTTGGCACATAGGGAAGATCTTGATCTTTTACAATCCACCTTGTTACATAAGCAAATCTATCTTTAGCATCTGTATTCTTATCACTACCATGCCATAACCGTGAATCAAAAACTATCGCATCTCCTGCTGAAATAGGTAGTGACTTAATTTTGTAATTTTCCCGATTACTTGAGTACTGATCAAAAAAATATGGGTACCAAAAATCAACTAAAGGCTGTATTTCCCATTTATGACTGTTTTCTATAATTTGCAGTGCACCTGAAGTTTCACTTACATTATTCAAAGCTAACCAAACAGAAAAGTGGTAAGGATCATTGAAACTATAGGAGATATCTTGATGGAAGGGAACTGCATCTATTAAATCAGCAGTTTTACATATAACATTTGATTTTTTCTGCAGTATCTGACACTGAAGTGACTTTTCAAGGTAATTTTTAATAATTTTATCTAATGCTTGAGAGATAATTCTAGTTGCTTGAGATGACGTGCCCCATCTGCCGGTACAGTTTAAGTAGTCAGAAGTTGAAACACTTAGTTCTTGGGATAGCTCTGATATCTTATTTGTTATATCACTTAAAGACTGAGTTATTAGCTTTAAAGGAACCAGATTTTTGATAATAAAAAAACCATTTTTTTGTAGTATTTCCATATGATTAATACCTGACATCAATGACTGATAAGTAATCTGTTAAAGGCACAACAGCAAAAATTTTGAACCCTTTTACTTGTTTTAATATTTTTTCCCAATCGCTTAATGTTCTTAGTTTACCTCCTGTTTCAACCATTACATTAATATCTACAGAGCCTCCAGTTGGAGAGCGGTAATCTAAAATAGTTTCTATCAATAAAATACGAGATATTCCTTTGACCAATTTTAAATAAGATAATACTTTATCATCATCATAATGCTGCAGAAAGCGGCAAAAGACACCTAATTCATAATTTGTAGCTGATAGTTCTTTCTGAGTTATAAGTTTGACTTTTAAATTTTCTACTAACTGTCTTGGCACTTTATGTTCGTTATATAGGCCTATGGAACCTTTATTGTGTATATCAGAATAAGCAAGAAATAAAGAATGTACACCAAATAGCAATATATTCTTAGCATCATCTATATTAATTCTAGAATTAAACTCTTTAGTATCAAATCTAGAATATCCTAGCAATGCCTGGTAAAACGCTATTTTCTTATCTTCTGATGCTTCTCTTTCCTTAAAAGATTCAAATGAAGAGATTGACTCCTGTTTTAGTATATTAGCAATCTTTAACCAATTCTTTTCAGCGGCAACTCTTGCCCACATTGTTGCTGCTTTTGGCAAAAATGGTATTTCCTTAAAACACTTACCTTTTGATGATAGTTTCCATAAGTCCTCGTCCTTATCGTAATCAATAAACCCTATTTCCCACAACGCCCTTAACAGCCTTTCTAGATTTGGTACGATAATGTTTAACTTTTTAGATAAAAACGGCACAGTTGCAGGTAAAATATTTAACAAATCAAGTTCAATAGCAACGCTTGTTAGGTAAGTTTTCCAAAAGGCTGAAAGTTCTGCAGAAATCCTATGCACTTGAGATTCTTTACCTAAATCAAAAATACTAAACTTTACATTTCCGGTAATATCGATTTGTCCTAACACACCTTCAAAAGTTTCAACTTTTGCTATCCCATTATAAAATGCTTCTACCATTTTAAATCTCTGCTGGTAAACAGGATCACCATTAATATCTATATGAAACCAACCATGTTGATCTTCTGCAATAGAATACCCTTTATGAAAAACATTAAGTTTTTTATACCATTTATTATGTACTAACTTTCCATGATGATTAATATGTGTAGCTTTACCATCCTTATAGACCACAGCGATACCATCCTTAAAATCTCCAACATAATCATATTCCTCCTGATAAATCCTGTTGCCATTGAAATTGATATGAAAACATTTATCATGTCTTCTAACTATACAAGCATCCTCCTGATAATTTCCAACCCATTGATACGACTGTTTGTACACTCTACATCCAGATGGATCAATATGGTAACACCCTGTATCATCTTCTACGGCTGCTCTATTGAAGTAGAATCCAAGAGTTTTTAGAAATCTATGATGATAAACTGCTTCTCCTCTTACATTGATATGATAAGCACCTGTCTGATCATAAACCGGTGCAAGACCGGGCTCATGAAATTTACCAACCTTTATAAACCTATTTTCATACAAAGGATTTCCTAGTAATTCGTGAAAGCTCTCACACGGTGAAATTTTAATAGATCTAAGATTATCTTTGATTAATTGATCAAAGGTTTTCTCATGTTGCATGTTTTGCATAATTTGTAATTTAAATAATTCTTTTGTAAGCTTAGGTACTCACTACTCTGCCATATTTCCTCGAGTTTAACCTCATTAACATTACCAAAATTTCCTAATGTCTTACGGAGTTCATCTGGAGCACAGCAAGGACTAAACTTTCCTTCATTGTTTATCCATGCTTCTTTACCTAAAAATGGGCATTGACCACCTGGAGCCAAATCCTTAATACCTTCTTGAGAAAGGATTGTGAAATTTTCTAATTTTATCTTTTTACCATTTGGCAATAGCATATTATCTATAAGTTCGTATAATCTTCTCACCTCTGTATTCCATCTACTAATTGCTAACTCATCTCTTCTCATAGATAGATCCTTAATTTCCTCAAAATGTGCCCAAAGATGATGTCCTTTAACTCTATCTATGCCGTTCTTTATGGCCATCTTAACTATGTCATAGAGTTCATGTAAATTACTTTCCAAAAATGTTAATTGTAAAGTAACGGTACACCTTTCACCTGTATCGCTAAAGTATTTATCTCTAACTTCAAGGAAAGTTTTTAAATTTTCTGTCACTACTTCCCATTTTGAACCTTTCATGATTCTTTCATGAGTTTCTTTAGTTGCCCCATTCCAGGAAATCTTAACATCAGATAAAATTGGTACCAATAGTTCAGCCCATTTTCTAGCTCCTTTAATAGGAAAAGAACCATTGGTTGTGAGGTTAAGCTTAAGGCTGAACTCATGGCACAAATTGATTATTTCATCAAAGCTTTTATACATTAAAGGCTCACCCATAGTAGAAGGAATGATTTCCCTTAAAGGTGTTCCAGCTGCTTCCTTAATTACTTTTCTGATAGTTTCTATCGACAGTATCTTAGGTTTTATTCCTTTAGCTCTCTTTTCTTCTTTAACTTTGCTGTATGGTGAAAAACATTCGCAGATTATACAAGCAAAATTGCAGTAATCTGGATTAGTATCAAAAGTAATTCTCCAAGGACCGGGTTTAACAGCTACTGATTTGCCTTTCTTTTCAATAGCATTACGGTAAATCTTGTTAAGTTTTTCAGTATGCTCACTTATAGAAGGTATATTTCCATTTTCAGTATAAGGATAGCCTTTTTGGGTAAGTTTATTGTATAACTCCTGATTTGTAGATAGGACTTGCATTTTTTCTGATAAACTACTTGCATCTCTGTGCTTAAACAATAGTCCATCTCTTACATATTCTGCCATGCCACCATAATCGGCTGTTATAACTGGTATTCTAAGTTGCTGTGCTTCATGTATTACTAACGGTGAATTTTCACCCCAAATTGAAGGAACGACTATTGCATCAACTTTATTAAATACGTCAGTAACTATATTATTATTATCATAACTTCCCATCCACTCTATTCTTTCTTTAACAACAGGTGAAAACTGATTGGCAATCGCTTTTAAAGCTTTAGTTTCTTCTCTTGCTGCTCCCCAAATTCTAAGTTTTACTTTAGATGATAAGTGAGAAAAAGCTTTCAATAATAGATCAATACCTTTTTCGGGAGTATGAGTACCAATATAACCGAAAATAAACTCTTTTTCTTGTGCTCTATTTCTATTCTTAAGACGATTGAGATCAAAACCATAATCAAGATAAGAAATTTTGTTTATCGGAACATTAAAATCCTGAATAAATTTATCCATCGAGAATTTCGATGGGGAAATAAAGTAATCTATATAGTCTATTATTTTCCTTGTGTGCTTCATTCTAGTTGCAACCCATTGTTCCCAATAATTTATGTCTGAATTCAGGAATTCTTCATCTCCTGTAAAATATCCTTTGTAACATTGGGTTGCACATTTTTGATCCTTTTGTCCATCACAAAGCTGTAACAAATCTTCAGAATTGCGTTGAATAAACCTTCCTCTTGGACACATTAACCAAAAGTCATGTAGCGTAAAAATTGTAGGTATATTTTCTTTAAAAGCAATTTCTGGTAAAGTAATTGATAGATGATTAAGATGACCAAAATGTATAAGATCTGGCTGAAAGTTATCTATTACTCTTTTAAATTGTATATCTACTTCTTCATTGATAAATTTGTAACGATATTTAGCTGTGGGTATATTAATTAAATGCAGTAAGATTCGAGAGTCACTACTATCTAGGACTGTAGTGTAATAAAAATCAGGTAAAAAGCTATTTTCATACCTAGTAAATACTTGTACCTCATTGTTATTTGCTAGTTCATGAGCAAGAGTTTGGCTATAAACCTCTGAACCAGCACTATAATAAGGAGGGTAACCATGAATAACTTTTAATATTTTCATATATTACCATATCTATATTGTTAGGATATTCTTGTGTATTGTTTTGTAGACTTTTTATAAATTTACTTAATCCTACTTCTAATGAATGTTTTGGAGACCAACCAAGTAGCTCTTTAGCTCTAGTAAAATCACCATGGAACTTAGTTACATCAAAATTTCTTGGAGGATAAAAATCAATTCTAGAATCACTTTTCGTGACTTTTAATATTGTTTTTGCTAAGTTTTCTAAAGTACATGGGCTATTAGTAGTAAGATGAATAGCAGGAAGAGAAGATTTTTCGCTTTGTAAATATTTAACAGTTAAGCATATACCCTCTATAACATCATCCAAATAGGTAAAATCAAAAACACATTCTCTACCTTCTATTTTAATTGGATCACCTCTTAATGCATTAATACAGAGTGCAGGAATTACTCTACTGTTATGATCTAGTAAACCACCGTATACATTTGAAAAGCGTAATATTGCTACATTAAAATCTTTTGAACTTGTTATTTGTTCCTCAATAAATGCTTTACCTTTGGCATAATTATTTATTGGATCGATACTAGCAGATTCTGTAACTGGCAGTTCCTTCTGCTCTCCATAGACTTCCCTACTACTTGCATATATAAACCATGGTTTATTTGGAAGTGACTTACATAACCCTAAAAACCGCATTGTACCATCAACATTAATTTTTCGACACAGTGTAGGATAAAGTTCACCATGTATAACTCTAGAAATTGCAGCCAGATGAATGATTCCTGTACACTGAGCAAGTAGTGGTACTATATCTTCTGAAAAAAAACTGAGTGGATTATCGCGAAACCTAATATCGCAGCTTATTACTTCATGGCCTTGGTTTTCTAACTTTTTCACCAAGGTTGACCCTATCAAACCTGCAGCACCTGTTATTAATATCCCCATGTACACCCTCTCACTACAACTAGGAAAATTTGTCGTACCAATTATCTTACAAGTAAGAATCAAAAGGTATTATAAAACCAGTATAAAATAAATGTCAACTTAAATTAGTGAATAAAAAAATGTAGTTATGAAAGAAAAGTTGGCTGCTTTCTTTCTTGAAAATAGTGTTCGGCTTTAATCAAATCCTCCTTATTATTTACTCCCATTGCTTCTCTTTCATCAGAAACTACATAACCTACACTCAAGTTATTGGTTGCTGCAATGGGTACTATATCATTAAGACAATATTCATTGGTCGAATTATTGAATTTTATTTCTTTTACTAAGGTAAAGAGATCTTTAGCATATAAAGCCATTATTCCAGAGTTTGCAAGAAGCATTTTATCTCCATTTTTTAGGATTTTTTGAACATTTCCATAATTATCAATTACTAATCTTCCATATTGTTCATCTTGACTATTGAATCCAAGAAGAACTAAATTATTATACTTTAAACAATCAGTCATTTTCATAACTGTATCGCTAGATATAAAAGGAGTGTCTCCATACTGTATTAAAACTATGTCTTGATCAGATAAGTCCTCCAGATTTTCTAGAGCAATTTTAACTGCAGTGCCAGTACCTGTAATATCTTCTTGAATTATTAGTTTTATATTGTATTGATCGATTATACTTTTTAGGGTGTCAAACTTTTCTAAATCTTTTAGAAGGGAGTTGTTAACAACAATTGATAAGCTTTTTAGACTCAGCAATTTTGCATTAGAAATTATATGTTCTAAAAGAGTAAGATTTCCCACTTGGTGCAACGCTTTTGAATATTCAGAATTCATTCTACTGCTCTTTCCTGCTGCTAATATTATCAAAATGTTACTCATACATGACTTAGGGATCGATTAGATAGTAAGTTAATTTATAATTAATAAGATGTAAAGCCCACTATAATTTTCTAAATGATCTAGATCTTGGCACCCTCATTAGAGTTTCATTTAAGAGAGCTATAACTTCAAACTCTTTACTCTATTTTCTACGCTGACATCTTGTAAACTCTGATCTGGACTTTTTAATATTTCTAAGAACCTGTTAAGGATCTCGAAAATATGAGGTAAGATAAGCATAGTTAAGAAAGAGGTATATCTATGC
>NZ_JAPQLK010000070.1:0-2825 GCF_028981785.1 Wolbachia endosymbiont of Drosophila leontia | reverse complement strand
AGACTCTTTTCATATGGAGAAAAATCAATGCTTGCAATGTTGTTGTAGGGGTAGGTATGACGGTTCGCGGTGGTATGACGATAAGGTTTATACCTTGTCATGCAAGTACTAGAATCCAGTAAGCTTATTTATGCATATAAAAGGTTATTATTTTGTAAAGTCAAAGTTGCTTTTGGTTTTAAGTTAAAGTACAATAAATGCAAAGGCTCATATGATGAATTAAACTGGATCCAAGTACTTGAATGACATCAGAGAGAGGGTAACCGAGGTTCATGCGATACACGCTACCAAAGTGTTTAAGTAATTAATTAGGTTAAAGTTTGGTATTCAAACAGTCGTACATATGCTAGTCAAAATAGGTACCAGAGGAAGCAAGCTTGCAGTTGCCCAGGCTTTGGAAACAAAACAAAAGTTGCTGGATTCTTTTCCTAACTTGTCTATTGAAATTGTTAAAATAAAAACTTCTGGAGATAAGTATGCAAACGCAAATCTTGCTGAAATAGGAGGCAAAGGATTATTCATTAAAGAAATTGAGACTGAATTGCTCGAAAATAATATAGACATGGCAGTTCATTCGCTAAAAGATATGCCTGCGTTTTTCTCAGGGGGTTTAACAATTCCTTGTGTTTTAGAAAGGCTAAGTTCATGCGATGCGTTTATTTCTCATAAACACAATAGCCTTGAGTCTTTGCCACAGCAGGCTACTATTGCCACTTCTTCAATAAGAAGAAAAGTTCAGTTGTTAAATGTTAGACCAGATTTAAATATAGTACCGCTACGTGGAAATGTAACAACCAGATTGCAAAATCAAAATTTTGATGGAATAATTCTAGCTGAAGCAGGACTCATAAGATTAGAAAAACATCACTTGATTACAGAGGTATTGCCACCAAAAGTTATGTTAAGTGCAGTGGGGCAGGGGGCGGTTTGTATTCAATGTAGAAGGAATGATGTAAAAATTATCGATCTTTTAGAGAAAATTAATAATAATATGTCTTTTATAGGAGTGAAATCAGAGCGCAGTTTTATGAAGACAGTGAATGGTTCATGTTTTACACCACTTGCAGCTTTGGCTGAATATGTGAGCGAAAATATGCTACACCTTCGTTGTATGTTAGCAAGTGGAAAAAATATATACTTCACTGAGCGCACTTCATTTATAGAAGATGCGGAGAAAATGGGTATGGATGCAGGATTAGAGTTGAAATCAAAATGCTTATAAGCTTACCTAAAGTACGTGGAATCTATCGTTATGATGTCTTAATGTCTAAAGCGACGTGGTTAAATGTTGGTGGACGAGCTGATGTATTATTTAAACCATGTGATATTGAGGATTTAACATACTTGATTAAAAATACTGAACTGCCAGTTAGCGTTATTGGTGCAACATCTAACATAATAGTGCGAGATAGTGGCATTCGAGGAATAACAGTAAAATTAGGTAAGGAGTTTGGATATATTAAAAGTAAGGGTAACAACTCTATTGTAGCTGGGGGAGCTGTGCTGCTCAGCAACCTTGCTCAATTTGCGGGAAATCAGCAGATTAGTGGGTTGGAGTTTCTAGTTGGAATTCCAGGAACAGTTGGTGGCGGAATAGAAATGAATGCAGGTGCATATGGTAGTGATATCGCAAGTGTTGTACAATCCATAAAAGCAGTGAATCTAGAGGATGGAAACCTATATGAGTTCTCCAGCGAAGAAATGGGGTATTTTTACCGTGGACATAGCCTAAAAGGAAATTGGATTTTTGTTGAAGCTGAGTTTAAAGGAGTAAACTCAGAGTATGAGCTTATACTGCAAAGGTTAAAGGAAGTTATTGAGAGGAAAAATAAAAGCCAGCCAATAAGAGGAAAAACTGCTGGGTGCATATTCAAAAATCCAAAAAACTACCGAGCATGGGAGTTAATTGATAAATCTGGCTGCCTAGGGTTAAATATTGGTGGAGCTAGAATCTCTAAGAAACATTGTAACTTCTTGCTCAATTACGATAATGCAACTGCATCTGACTTGGAAAACCTTGGCAACAAAGTAAAAGATGCAGTAAAGGATAAATTTAATGTTGAACTTGAGTGGGAAATAAGGTTTTTGGGTAGCTATTAGATAGTTTTTATAGCTTATGTATATTCGTTCAGGAGAACGGCAAATAAGGTAAACAAATAATCTAAAAAAATAATCATAGAGAAACCGTGAGGTAATGTGGTTAATCTTGTAGAACTTTGCAAGAATCTAGAGAGAAAAATAGCAAAGTTATACCAATTCTCATTATTAGTGAATCAAATAAGCGATATTGTAGAGTTATTTAATTGTGGAGTGAGAAAGAAAGGCAATAGTATGGCTTTTTTTCCATTGTTATCTATCCGTTTATTGTGCAGTGGGAATTGGTATTAGCTGAACGGACACTATTGTTATACTATATCTTATATACAATTGTGCAATATGGACAATGGCAACAAATTTACTAGCGAAATTCAGTGATTTATGATTGATAATTAAAGTTCTTAATTAGTAACCGTTCACACTTAATTCTTCAATCTCACTAATAGAAAGGCCAGTAAATTTGACAATAGTGTTGACATCAACATTGTTAGCCAGCATTGCTTTTGCGACTTCGATTTTTCCTTCGATTTTCCCTTCCTCTTTACCGATTTTGATGCCTCTTTCTTCGCCAATTTGGATGCCTTTTTCAGTAGCAAGGTCAAGTCTGTATTCAAGAATGGCTTCTTCTTTCCGTAGATCCATTATTCTTTCTTCATAAGCTACTAAATCTTTTTCATTCCAGCTAAACCTGTCTAATTCATCGTAGGCTAACTTTATTATTGGTGCTT
>NZ_JAPQLK010000069.1:0-3059 GCF_028981785.1 Wolbachia endosymbiont of Drosophila leontia | reverse complement strand
CATAGATATGCCTCTTTCTTAACTATGCTTATTTTACCTCATATTTTCGAGATCCTTAACAGGTTCTAAGGAATATAGCAGAAAAAGCACCAATAATAAAGTTAGCCTACGATGAATTAGACAGGTTTAGCTGGAATGAAAAAGATTTAGTAGCATATGAAGAAAGAATAATGGATCTGCGGAAAGAAGAAGCCATTCTTGAATACAAACTTGAGGAAGGTACAGAGAAAGGAAAAATCGAAGTTGCAAAAAATTTACTTAAAGCTGGTGTATCTGTTAATTTAATAGCTGAATCTACTGGCCCTTCTCAAGCTGAAATTGTACAGCTTAAGCAAGAAGTGGCCTAAGTATCACGGTTTTCAGGGCTTTTTTAGCTCGGCAGTGGTCTGAAAAGTCCATTTTTCACTTTATAAAATGTTTATATTTTACCACCTACTTTATTTGAATAAGTTCTTCTGCCACACTCTGAACGGATACTTGAATCAGGCTCAAGTTGACAAGTAGATGTTATCTTGCTATAATAAGTAAGTATTTATTAATTTAATCTTGACTTAAGAGGGTATTTATAGTGGCAAGTTATAGTGTTTTAAAAAGGTATGCGTTAGCCTATATAAAGAAATCTGGTAGTAACAGTGATGTTAAAGAGTTTTTACAATTTTGTAATACGCAAAATACCACAAATTGGAGTGAGGAGAATTTTAAAAATGCGTATGAAAAATTTACACATCCAAATTCAAGCAATAGGCACGATACAGGAAGCAGAAATGATCAATATAACGCAGGGAATAACGCACAACCTACAGGCTCTCAGATTACACATATACATGTACACAATAGAGGTTTAGACTTTTGGGATTATTTGCTATTACAATGCTGGATGGATTCTTTATTCGGTGGACGTGGTCACACTACGGTTAATAATATAACGAATATTAACAATGGTAATACCACTCATCAAGGGAGAAAAGAGAATAGAAAAGAATCAGAAGACAGTAGAAAGCTATTAGCTTTGGGTATAGTAGCTGCAGTTGTGTGTGTTGCTTTCCATGCTGGTATGTGTTTTTGGTATAACAGCAGCAGAAAAGTGGCTAGAAAAGAAGAAAAAATAGATTACCTGGATAGTAAATTTAAAACGTTCAGAAATATAGAATTTGCGGTTGGCGTTGTTTCTTTGGCAGCTTTGGTAGCTTGTGCTGTTTACCCAGTCTTACCAGTGTGGGGTTTAGCTATCCTTGGCGTTAATTCTCTCGTATGTTTTGCTGGTGGTTTAGCTTTTCATATGAAGCATGAGGAAGAATCAGAAAATATCGAGAAAGCTAAAGGAGCGGTAGATAGCTGTCCTAGACAAGGGCATGGTTATGGAGATTCTTCTCGTTATGATGCACCACCTCCTTACTTTCCTCAAGATCCTAATACTACTCCAACTGCTCCTCCTCAAAATGCATTTGATAATCCTTATTTGCAACAGAAGTTTGGGAATTGTAAGGGGTTCACGCGTGATAAAAATTAACAGTTTTATTTTTAGCCAAATTAATTGAATCAAGCTACAAAACCTGCTAAAGTTAACTTTGTGAAAGCACCCTTAGCTCAGTTGGATTAGAGCATTTGACTACGGATCAAAAGGTCGGGCGTTCAAGTCGCTCAGGGTGCACCACATTTTATAGGAAACAGAAGTCACACTTGAAATTAATATATGTAATACCTATCTTTAAAGGTTAAGCACTAAACTATTATATATGAGCAAAAAAGACTACTATGATCTGTTGGAAGTAGGCAGAAATGCCAGTATTGATGAGATAAAAAAAGCGTATAAAAAATTAGCATTAAAATATCATCCTGATAGAAATCCTGGCAATCAAGAAGCAGAGGAAAAATTTAAAGAAGTAACAGCTGCATATGAAGTTCTGTCTGACTCTGAGAAAAGGGCAGGCTATGACCGTTATGGCCACGAAGGTGCTTCTGGTGGATTTCAAGGCTTTAGCTCTGCAGGAGATTTTAGCGACATATTCAATGACTTCTTTGGTGGAGGATTCGGTGGTGGTGCAAGTAGATCGAGAGCAAAAAGAAGTACAACAGGAGTATCTGGAGCAGACCTACGTTATGATCTTGAAATTACCTTAGAAGATGCATTTAAAGGAATACAAGCGCCTATACATTATGTGACAAATGTAAAATGTGATACATGCCAAGGCACAGGTGGCGAAGGAGCAATTAAACCAGTTCAGTGCCACACATGCCAGGGAAGCGGTAGGATTAGAACTCAACAAGGCTTTTTTACCATCGAAAGAACATGTACTACATGCTATGGGGAAGGAGAAATAATACAAAACAAATGTAAGAAATGTGGTGGAGGTGGACGTAGAAGAGATGAAGTAAATATATCCGTTTCAATTCCAAAAGGCATAGAAGAAGGAGCTAAGGTAAGGATAAGTGGTAAAGGAGAAGCTGGAACAAAAGGTGGAAAAAGTGGAGATTTATACGTATACGTGAAAATAATTTTCCATAAAATCTTTGCTAGAAATAAAGCAGATTTACACTGTAAAGTGCCTATAAGAATGACACTAGCAGTGCTTGGTGGTGAAATCGATATTCAATCAATTGATGGAGCTAAAATAAAAGTAAAGGTCCCTGAAGGCACTCAAACTGGTACCAAACTACGTTGTAGAGAAAAGGGTATGCCATATATGAACTCACATGCTCGTGGTGATTTATACGTACAGGTAATAGTTGAGACTTTAAATCCAAAAAATTTAACTAAAAAACAAATTGAACTATTAAAAGCGCTTGAAGAAGAGGAAAATGCAAGTGTACAACAGCAATCTGAAGGGTTTTTTAGTAAAGTAAAAAAAAATAAGAAATCTGCTAAATGACATAAAGGGGTAACTGTTTATACTTAATCCTGCAATTCTTTGATCTTATTAATGGAAAGGCCAGTAGGCTTAACAATAATTAGCCAACAGAAACTTCTTAGCTCCTTATAGCTAAAGTGGCTTAGAACCTGTTTAAAATCTTCGTAATAGGAGAGAAATGAAGGAAAGGACAATCATTTGCAAGCTGGT
>NZ_JAPQLK010000068.1:1082-1218 GCF_028981785.1 Wolbachia endosymbiont of Drosophila leontia | reverse complement strand
TGAAAGAATGGAAAAAAGAAGTAAATTATGGGAAAAGATCTTATATTGAAGGGTTTTTCTCAAGATTAAAAGAAATATTCGGATTTAGTTTTAGGAATAAATCTGAGATAAATCGAGAAAAAGAACTGCTAATCAA
>NZ_JAPQLK010000068.1:0-1062 GCF_028981785.1 Wolbachia endosymbiont of Drosophila leontia | reverse complement strand
ACACTGATATTGGTATGGCTAAATTTGAGATAGTTACATGAATTTACCATAAATCACCATCTCATAAAGTGTGATGCAACAAAGCCATGCCAGTGTCACGCACTGGCATGACACCCTCCTTATGGGCCAAAATCACAATGTTCGTACAGTTGTGGATTCATTCGCGGCATAGATTCCGCTAACAAGTAGCGGAATGACGAATTTGTCGTTTTTTAGATTGTTGTAAGTCAGTTTAGCTATAGCATAATGCTATGTTAATAAATAATCTGTATAATGCTATTAAATATAATAATTAAAATCTAAATCACTTTCTCTATAAAAGGAGAAATTTACCTTAATGAAAATACATATATATTTAATATTGTTTTTATTTTTTTCTTGCACTCAACTATATGCTGACGAGGAAATTGCAAAATTTGATTTACTTATTGGCGAGATAAATGAAGCAAGCTTCACTCTTAAAGGTGCAATAAAGGTTACAGTAGAACCAGGCTGGCACATATATTATAAAGATCCTGGAGATTTTGGCCTTCCCACGTCTATTAGTTACAAAGGTAATGCATCAGATATAAATATTCACTGGCCTATTCCAAAGGAACATAAAGATAAAGTAGGGAGAGAGACGTTTGTAAGTAACGTATATGAGGATATGGTATTATTTCCCTTTAAGATGAATATATTTTTAAATCAAGGGTATATTGACCTTAACTTCCATATAAATTATGCGATATGTAAAGATAGGTGCATCCCTAAAAATGTTGAGATAAAAATCAGGCAACCATTAAAGGATTTTATAGATTCTGATATCAATAAACTTATAAATGAGTGGTATGAAAAATAGAGTTCTCATGGGGTAGGTGTCATTCCAGTGCGTGACGCTGGAATCTAGCTATGGTCAAACCCACATCTGTACAAACTTGTGGTATAAGGGAATTCCTCTAAAATGGCGTCATCCAAGTAGCTGACACTGGGATCTATAATAAAAAAATTTAGATCCCAGTGGGCTTTGTTGCATAGGAACTGAAAAAATCTGGTGGCTACTGACAAAATTCATTATAAAAT
>NZ_JAPQLK010000067.1:0-4985 GCF_028981785.1 Wolbachia endosymbiont of Drosophila leontia | reverse complement strand
CTAAGTTTGAGATAGCTTCATGAATTTATTGTACGTTACCTACTATCCGAAGAGCGATGCAACAAAGCCCTCTGGAATCCATATCTTTTTTTTCTGGATCCCAGTATCAAGTACTGGGATGACAAAAGGGGGCACTGGGATAACAGGAGAGGATTTTGAGATAGTAGGGGATTTTTCAACAGAAAGCAGAAATTGTTTATATGAGCCCCTGTCGTTAATATCCTTCACTGTGGCAACGATATCTTTTACATATCTCTCTTTATCAAGAATTTGAGTATCAACTAAAGCTGTTCTTAATTTACTAGCTGTAAATCCTATGAGCACTGCAATTAAAGCGATACACAATATCGCGTACCTTTTATACAATATCGCAATCAAAATTAGTGTGGGTAAAAGCAAAAGAAAAATAGATATGCAGCTTGGTTCAAAACTTAGGGAAAAATAGGTTAGAATTCCTACACACTGAAAAACAGGAAACCACAGTATCAAGTTATATTGTTCATTGCGCAGATTGTTACGTATATAACTAACTATTATGTCAAGAAAAGTTAATAAGTGTGTCGATATTTGCATGTGGTGAAATTTTATTTTTCTTTTTTCATTATTTGTATATATAATAACTAAATAAGCAACGACGCGGGATGGAGCAGCTCGGTAGCTCGTCAGGCTCATAACCTGAAGGTCGTAGGTTCAAATCCTACTCCCGCAACCATTTTTAAGGATATAGTTGTTCCACTTTCCAATCGCTTCCCTCAACAAGAGTGTATCTAAATCTAATATGCTTCCTATATTCACCTTCTTGCCAAAATTCAATTACTTTTGGGATTACGCAAAATCCCACCCAAAAATCAGGACGAGAAACTTGTGTATTGTGAAATTCTTTTTCCTTCAATTTTATAGCTTGCTCAAAATCTTGCCAATCTTTCAGAATGCTCGATTGTTTTGAGCACCATGCGCTAATTTGACTACCCAGCGCTCGAGAAGAGAAGTATTTGTCAGTTCTTTCATCGTTTAGAAGTTTAATCTCCCCTTCAATTCGTACTTGCCTAGCAAATTCTATCCAATGAAACACTAACGCAGCTTTGGGGTTCTCAGTCAATTCTTTCCCTTTTTTACTGTTTATGTTAGTGAAAAACACAAAACCTTCTTTACTATATTCCTTTAGTAATACTACTCTTGCAGATGGAATGTAGTCTTTGCTACAAGTTGCTAGCGTCATTGCAGTTGGTTGTTTACACGGAGAATTAAGTACTTCTTTATACCACTTTGAAAATAAATCAAACGGATCTTGTTCGGGTGAAAATATCATATCAAAAAATAAAATCTTAATTCTGGCACGCGTTGCAAAAATAAGTGCTACGGCCATTTTGTCGTATAAGTGTTATGATATTATTGCAAATCTTGCAAGGTTTTTGAACTTTACCATATACGTAAAAGTTATTTTGAAAGTATCCAGCAGATCCAGATGGCTGTGCATAATCTTTCAGTGTTGAACCGCCTGCAGCAATTGCATCACTCAGAGTATTTTTTATTTCAGCAGCAAGTTTTTCGCACTCTCTATAGGTCAAGTCTTTTGCTGATCTGAGTGGTGATATGCGGGCTCTAAACAAACTTTCAGAAGCATATATATTCCCTACGCCAACTATTAATTTATTATCCATTAATGCTGATTTGATATTCACTTTTTTGTTTTTCAGCAACTCCTGTAAATAATCTCCACTGAATTCATCCGTGAGGGGCTCTATTCCGAAACCGTCAAAAAAATTTATTTCTTGTTCTTTGCTTAAAGTAATAACTAATCCAAATCTTCTTGGATCATTAAAGATTATTGAAGTATTATCGGAAAATAAAAATACCACGTGATCGTGCTTATTCCGCACTTGATCGTGGTCAGCATATATAAGCTTTCCGCTCATGCCAAGATGTATGATGACAGCCATACTATCATCTGTATTCGAGATTATGTACTTACCTCTACGTTTAATATCATTTATGACTCTGCCCTTTAGCACATCATCAATATTTTTTGTTATTGGGGCACGTAAATTCCAATTATTAACTATGACATTACTAATTTGCTTGTTTTTAATTTTATCAAGCAAAAAATTAGAGATTACTTCCACTTCCGGTAATTCTGGCATCTTGTCTACTCTGTTGCTGCTTTTTTCTTTTTAAAATATTTTGCTTTAAAGCTTTCGCTAATCTTTTTCTCTCTTCTTCTTTTTCCTTATTTTTTTTTATGTTATTCATTATCATAATGTGTGAACTTGCCGTTGTAGCTCAGGTGGTAGAGTACGTCATTGGTAATGACGAGGTCCCAAGTTCGAATCTTGGTAACGGCACACTGATTATACTTATAATATTGCATAACTTGTAAGCAAGGCTTAAAAGAAAGTTAAAGAGGTAAGTTGTCATGCTTTTTCCATATCCTTTCTACCTTCTTGTTTTTGAGTAGCTCTAATGCTTTATAAAAGTGATACCTTGTTTTACTTGGCACTATAATGTCATCAATGTATCCATGTGATGCAGCAAAAGATGGATTAGCGAACTTTTCTTTGTATTCTTTAATTAACGTTTGCTGATCTTTTTCGTGTCGAAATATAATCTCAACTGCACTTTCAGGGCCCATCACAGCTATTTCAGCAGTTGGCCAGGCATAATTTATATCACCTTTTAGATGTTTCGAATTCATAACAATGTATGCACCACCATACGCTTTTCTAGTGATAAGGCTAATTTTCGGCACGGTCGCTTCAGCGTAAGCGTAAAGCAGTTTCGCTCCGTGTTGTATTATATTATTGTATTCTTGATTTGTACCCGGCAAAAATCCTGGAACATCAATAAGTGTGATGATCGGAATGTTAAATGCGTCACAAAACCTTACAAACCTCGCAGCTTTTCTTGAAGAATCAATATCCAAACATCCTGCAAGGTGCATAGGTTGATTTGCAACAATACCGACAGTATTTCCTCCAATTCTACCAAAACCAGTTATGATATTACGAGCAAAATCAGGTTTCAGTTCAAAGAAATTCCTTTCATTACAAACTTTTTCAATGAGTTCATACATATCATAAGGAGTATTAGGATTGGTAGGAATTAGAGTGTTTAAGGATTCATCAATGTCGTCAACATCATTACAGATTGGTGCAGATTTTGGTGATTCTTGATTATTTGCTGGTAAGAAAGTAAAGAATTCACGCATTTTTAGCAG
Organism: Wolbachia endosymbiont of Drosophila leontia; assembly: GCF_028981785.1. Taxonomy (NCBI): domain Bacteria; kingdom Pseudomonadati; phylum Pseudomonadota; class Alphaproteobacteria; order Rickettsiales; family Anaplasmataceae; genus Wolbachia; species Wolbachia endosymbiont of Drosophila leontia. Next base: position 1,771 of record NZ_JAPQLK010000067.1, on the reverse strand, counting down.
CATTTCAACATCATTATTGAATGCAAAATCCGCTACTCCTGTTTTGCTTGTATGAATTTTTGCTCCACCGAGGTCTTCGAAACTTACATCTTCGTAGGTAACCTTTTTTACTACATCTGGCCCGGTTATAAACATATATGAACTGTTTTTCACCATGAAAGTAAAGTCAGTTAATGCTGGGGAATAAACTGCACCTCCTGCACATGGGCCCATAATTAAAGAAATTTGTGGTATAACACCCGATGCATTTACGTTTCTTTGAAAAATTTCTCCATAACCAGCAAGAGAATTTACTCCTTCCTGAATTCTGGCTCCACCAGAATCATTTAGTCCGATAATTGGAACTCTGGAATTAATTGCCATGTCCATAATTTTGCATATTTTTTTTGCATGTGACGCACCAAGTGAACCACCAAAGACAGTAAAATCCTGAGAATAAACAAAAACTTTTCTGCCATAAATAGTACCATGACCAATCACTACCCCATCACCTAAAAAATTAGCATTTTGCATGCCAAAATCATTTGCATGATGTTTTACGAATTTATCGTATTCTGCAAAAGAACTTTCATCGAGCAATATACTGAGCCTTTCTCTAGCAGTTAATTTCCCTTTTTCATGTTGTTTGGTAATCCTGTCAGAACCGCCTCCTTTTTCAGCTTCTAGTGCTTTGGTTTTTAGATTTTCTAGTATTTTAAAGTCTTGCATACAATAAAGTAGTTTTCAAATTAGTTGTAGACTTTATTAAGTTTACAAACCCTACTAACTATACACATACACTATTGCTATATGCAACAATGTATGTATGATAATTGTTAGTGCTCTGGTGATTCATGGTCACTACTTTGAAAATGTTGCGATGTGTCAACACTTTTCATATTAGAAAGAGGTGGACTAACTGCACTGCTTTTCGTTTGTGCAAAACTTTTAGCAGCTTCAACAACCTTGCTTATACGAGGTTCTTTTTCTAGCTCTTTTAGGTACTTTGAGAAGATTTCACAACTTTTGTCATCCATATGTACCATTATTTTACCAAAACTTTCAGCTTTTTCAGAAGATAAAATCATTTCGATCTTTTCATCGCCTACCCTAAAGGTCATTTTTACTTTGCCTTGCATATCATGATATTGCCAGCTTTTTATTCAGATTAGATTATCTCCTTCTCCTATTCGCAATGCACCATATTCTAAGTCCTTAAATTCCGGGGAGTTCATAAATTTTGCAGGAGTGATCACACTTTTTTCTGGACACTGTACATAATAAAATTTATTATCTCTTTCTACTACAATTCCTTTTTTTTGTCATTTTCAATACTATCACTTACAATTTGTTTTAGACGTGACAAATATTCGCCGCGTTCTCTCAGTATATCTTCTGGCAATAATCTCCGAACTTCTTGGCTCACATCAGTGCCTGTTGAAACTAGATTAAACATTTCTAACATAAGAGGCCGTAGTTTTTCTTTTCCAGTCTCAGTAACATTTTTATCTTGCTCCATGAGGTGGTATAAGATCAGTATCGAATAATCTATTATTGATGACTTTTTTCTCCTTGGAATACATCAACACTAAACATGACCTTGTGCTTTTTTGCATCGTCTATAGATTTTTGAAGTCTCTTTGCTATGTTTTCGATAGCTTCATCATTAGGTAAGTGTTCAGGCAATGGCGTCAACTTAAGGAAAAATATCAGCGATAGTGTATAAAATTTCTCTCCAAATTTTTTATCATTAAATTATCCAAAGAGTGCAAGGGACAGCACTTTTGTTTCT
>NZ_JAPQLK010000066.1:0-6584 GCF_028981785.1 Wolbachia endosymbiont of Drosophila leontia | reverse complement strand
AGGCCTATTCTAAATAAACAAGTTATTATGTGCACCAAAATTACAACTTTATCGCTATAAATATTGTTGCCACCTGGTATTTTTGGACCATTCTCGTACCACTTTTCTATGGCTTCGTTGATATAATGAAAAATACTTCCTCTTTTTTCTGGAAATTTGTTATATTCGCTATGGTTACTGACCCTCATTTTTTGTGGCATATTTTTCTTTCAAGGTTAAATGGCTATTTTATAATGAATTTTGTCAGTAGCCACCAGATTTTTTCAGTTCCTATGCAACAAAGCCATCCCAGTGTCACGCACTGAGATCTGATGGGCCAAAATCACAATGTTCGTACAGTTATGCATTTGTTGTGCAAATTACCTTTGCAAACAAATGTTCGTACAGCTGTGTGTCACACACTTTGCTTCAATATTTGCACATTAGCCACTCCCTTGAACAGATACGATAAATTAGCTTTAGGTAAGCTATAAGCTTTTATGAAATCTTTGGGTGCGTGCTGTGAAGTTTTATAAATTTTAGTCTTGCTGTCACTTTGTATAAAGGTATTTTTTCACTCACATCTTTCGAAGTTGTAGCCATGTTTAACAACTTTAAGTAGAATATTGTAGCATTTTGAAAATCTGAAAGTTTATCTAGAATAACAGCTAAATTATAAGTATAAAAAATATTGTTTTCATCGAGGGAAATAGCAGTTATCATATACTCTTTACCTTTTACATAATCCTCCTTTTTCATATAGATCAGACCTAAATTTGCTAATAAAGGAGCATAATTTTTATGTATATCATACAATTTTAACATTTCACTCAACGCCAGATCAGGATCATATTGTGAGATTATCGTCAGAAAATTTTTTAATATGTAAGGGTTACTAGGGTGTTCTTTTAACAGTCTTGTGTAAATCTCTACAGCTTTTTTGTATTCTTTATTAGCGTAATAAATATTTCCCAATCCAATTAAAGCATTTTTATGATAAGGAAATTTTGCGATAATCTGATTAAGGAGAGAAATAGCTGCTTCATTATCTCCTGATTCAAAGGAATCTTTTGCTTTTTTTAAAGTAGAGTATATGTCAAAACTCTTGCCAGAATTCTGCGAAATTTTGATATTAAATTTGTCACTTTTTCTCTCAATAACATCAAGATCTTTATATTTTTTATCAGCTTTTATATGCTTGACAACACTATCGAAGGCCTTTTGTATCTCCAAATTTTCACTAGCATAGGTAACAGAAGACCTCCATAAAATCACAACGCAAATTAACATGCAGATAAACATAGGTCCTAGTGTTGTGGCATTGGCTGCAGCGTGTAACCAGTAAACCTTATTTCTTTGAGCTATGCGTAACACATTACAAATTCATAAATGCTAAATTACCTATCTCATACAATAATAAAGATATTATTAATTAGCGGGACGAACATGCTGTGTAGCTTTTCAGAATGCATTTATCTTTTGTCTTCCATATTTCGCTTTATTTCCACAAAAATGCTTCAATTTATCTTAACATTTTGTCAACTACCTTTGTAGATTTAAAAGGGCATTTTTACATATTCCATATGGCTGCCAGTTGCACCCCTCACATGCGTACTCGAATTTCTTTAAAGACATTTTCTCCCTAATCTTTTTTACTGCCTCATTCCAAGTTAAAGTCTCGCCAATTTTAATTCCTAAAATTTCCATATGCCTTCTATCTAGCTCTAAAACTTTAGCTTGTGTGGTGCATTTACCTTGTTTAGTCTGATTTGGACAAGCACTACAGATATTATCAAGGTTACCAACTACTTCGATTTGAGTACTAATTACTTTGCTTGCTATCCTTTTATAATTTTCTACAAAACCCTGAGAATACCCATATCCCCGAAACGCGAGGGTGCACATGAAATGATGAGGGCGGAATTTTATCATTTTTTCAAATATTGCAAAGCTGCTACAAGTAGAAAAATTTTTACCAAACCAGGAAGGATAAATGGTAAAACACCCACCATTATTGCTTGTCCCAGACCCAAGTAAACAGCAAGCCAACTAACACCACAAATAAAGATTACAACTGTACCAGCCAGACAACTTAAAGAATTACACACAAATGATTTATATTTAGGGTTCAGTAATTCATTTACTTTGCTCATTACCACAACAGCAGCTAAACAGCCAATTAAATATCCACCGGTTGGTCCAAGAAGAGCGTGATAACCACCAGAAAATTTCGCAAGAACAGGCAATCCTGCTGCACCAAGTGATAGATATGTAAGCACAGAATAGAATGCTGTTCTGCGGTTAAATTTAAGCCCAATAAGCATTACTCCTAAAGTTTGCAATGTGATAGGCACAGGCTGCAATGGTATACTTATTTGAGCCATCAAGAATAAAAGTAAAACGCAAGACAATATTTCAGCCAGTGTTGATCTGCTGCTAGATTGTGTTATAAACATACCTTCCCAATAAAAATAACTTATTAAATGTAGTATATGTGTATGAGAGGTTTTGCAATTTAAATTTTGCTTATATTGTGCTACAATGAATTATTTATGCACTATTAAATTAAAAATGATGAGTAAACAAGATCTATTATCGTTGATGAAAGCAAGACACAGCGGACGTTCATACGATCCTACAAGAGCAATATCTCAGGAAGACATGGATATTTTAATGGAAGCTGTAAGGCTGACTCCCTCATGTTTTGGTGATGAACCTTGGAGATATGTGATATGCAACAAACAGAACAATCAAAGCGCATGGGAGAAGCTGCTAAATTGCCTTGATGAATCTAATCAAAAATGGGCAAAAGATGCACAAGTGTTAATCATATCTTTAAGTGCTAAAAACTTCCGTAAACAAGGTAAAGGAGAAAATCTTTGGGCTAATCATGATACTGGTGCAGCAAATTATGGACTTATGTTACAAGCTGCAGTTATGAACTTAATGGCCCATCAAATGGGTGGATTTAATAGAGATAAAATAGTGAAAGAGTTCAATATACCCAATGACTTTAACGTAATGTCAGTGATAGCGGTTGGTTACGAAGAAGAGGGTGCTGAAACAAGTAAGAAGAAAAGAAGACCAATAGAAGAAATATTTTTTTATGATGAGTGGCCAAAATTCTGAAAATTTTATCAAAATGCACGGCACTGGTAACAATTTCGTTATCATAGACTCACGTTCAACAAACAATTTAGACTGGAACCATAGACAAATTGCTGATCGAAGCAGTTGTGATCAAGTGATAATTATAACAATGTCTAATGCTGCAGACTGTTTTATGCATATCTATAATGCCGATGGCAGTCGAGCTGAAATGTGCGGAAACGCAGCACGCTGTGTTGGATATTTGATAATGTCAGAAAAAGGTGCTGAATACTCCATTATTGAGCTAACAAGCAAACGCATTTTAGAGTGTTTTAAAGTGGGTGATAAATCCATAAAGGTTAACATGGGTAAACCTTTGCTAAAATGGCATGAAATTCCCTTGTCTACTGAGTGTGACACTCTTCACTTACCTATAGAGCTTGAAATGCTAAAAGATCCTGTTGCAGTAAATATTGGCAATCCTCACATAGTTTTTTTTGTTGATAACATAAGTGAAATACCATTGCGAAATTTAGGACCAACGCTAGAAAATCACGCATTATTTCCTCGGAAAATTAATGTTAGTATTGCACAAGTTGAAAAGTCTGGAGAAATAGCTTTAAGAGTTTGGGAAAGAGGTACAGGCATTACTGCATCATGCGGTAGTGCAGCCTGTGCAGCACTTGTTGCATCCACACTACGTGGATATCTGTTTGCCCAACAGACTTCAGTAAATTTACCAGGAGGCAAGTTATTAATCGAATGGGCAAATAACGTATTCATGACCGGTGATATAGGGTTTTTGTGACCCTAATTCTAGTGATGCATTACTTCCAATACCTTCTTACCAATTACTGCAGGGGTTTCAGCAATTGCAATTCCAGCGCTCCGCATAACTTCTAGTTTTGCACCAGCACTTCCACCGCTGGAAGAGATGATTGCTCCAGCGTGTCCCATACGTCTTCCTGGAGGTGCCGTTTGGCCTGCTACAAAACCAACGATTGGCTTTTTAGTTTTTTCTGTTTTTACAAAATGTGATACATCTTCTTCTTCGTTTCCACCTATTTCACCAATAACTACAATACCATGAGTATCGTCATCTTTTAAAAAGAGCTCCATACAGTCAACAAATGTCATACCATGAACTGGATCTCCCCCAATTCCGATACATGTGGATTGACCAAGACCAACAGCGGTTGTTTGTGCTACTGCCTCGTAAGTTAAAGTTCCGGAGCGAGACATAATTCCTATGTGTCCACGCTTATGGATATGGCCAGGCATAATTCCTATTTTGCATTCTTCAGGTGTAATAATTCCCGGGCAGTTGGGACCAATCAATCGACTTTTTGAGCCGATAAGCGCACGCTTAACTTTCACCATATCAAGTATAGGAATGCCCTCTGTAATACAAATTATCAATTCTATTTTTGCATCTATTGCTTCAAGTATTGCAGCAGCAGCAAATTTAGCAGGTACATATATAACTGTAGCATTTGCACCGGTTTTTTCTTTGGCTTCTGCTACAGTATTAAAAACCGGTAAATTAAGGTGAGTGCTCCCACCCTTTCCAGGAGTTACACCTCCCACCATTTTCGTTCCGTAATCAATTGCTTGCTCTGAATGAAATGTGCCTTGTGCACCAGTAAAACCCTGGCATATTAATCTTGTATCTCTGTTTACTAAAACGGACATGCTTTATTTTACCTCTTTTACTATCTTTTGCGCAGCTTCATCTAGCTCATCTGCAGCAATAATATTTAATCCTGACTCTTCTAAAATTTTTTTTCCTTCTTCAAAATTAGTACCTGATAATCTAACCACTAGAGGAACTTTAATGCTCATTTCTTTTGCAGCCGCAACAATTCCACTTGCGATAATATCGCAACGCATTATACCACCAAATATGTTAACCAGAATTCCTTTTACGTTGCTATCAGACAATATGATTTTAAATGCTTCAGTTACAGTTTCTTTACTCGCTCCACCACCAACATCCAAAAAGTTAGCAGGCTCTGCTCCGTAGTATTTTATTATATCCATTGTTGCCATAGCAAGACCTGCACCATTTACCATGCAACCAATACTGCCATCCATTTTGATGTAACTGAGCCCATACTTTGAAGCCTCTATCTCTTCTTTCACTTCCTCATCATAATCACGAAGTTCCATAATTTCTGGGTGACGATATAAAGCATTATCATCGAAATTAATTTTTGCATCGAGCGCAATAAAATCTCCAGAATTTGTTTTAACCAGTGGATTAATTTCAATTTGGCTCGCATCAGTTGCAATAAGCGCATCATATATTTTTTTTGCAATGTTCGATATCTTTTCTATTTGTTCTGGACTCAAATGAAAACTGCTGCTTAACTTGCTGCTATCAAAACTTGTAGCAGGATCAATATCAAATTTCACAATTTTTGCAGGAGAATTTTTTGCCACTTCTTCGATGTCCACTCCACCTTCTGAGGAAAATATGAATATTGGCCTACTGAGCTTCGGGTCGATTACCAGGCTTAAATAATACTCTTCCTTAATGCTTGAGGCTTCTTCAACGTACACTTTTCTTACTTGCTGCCCGCTTGGCCCTGTTTGATGAGTAACTAAAGTCATACCAATCATGTCCTTTACAAACTGTTGAGCTTCTTCAACTGACTTTGCTAGCTTTACGCCACCGGCTTTACCCCTACCACCTGCATGAATTTGAGCTTTAACTACAAACACGTCAGATTTTAATTGACTCACTTGAGTCTTTACTTCTTCTGCAGATGTAGCAACAAAACCTTTTGGCACTGGGACATTAAATTTATGCAAAACTTCTTTCGCTTGATATTCGTGAATATTCATAAAATAACCAATGATAAACTATTAACTTGAGTACAAACTACCAACCATAACGTTGCCTTCTGCACTCTTGTTGGTACCTCTTGTTTTTAGCTTCAGCTTTCTTTTTAGCTCTTTTTTCTGATTTTTTTTCATGATATTGTTTTTTCATTTTCAACCCTCTTCCTTCCTTTTGAATTGTTTTTTTCAATACTGGAAGAGCTCTGTCTACATCACCATAATGGACTGATACTTCTATCAAACTCTATACCTCCTTCGGTAATCATTTCAAAATCTATTTGTAAATTAGAAAATTAACATTGTCAATTATTTTATAAACTTGAGCGTTAAAATGTAATATGCCATAATTCACATGGTAAATAATGTCACTCCAGTGTCAGCTACTTGCTTACTGATGGAGATTGCTCTTATGTTACAGCGTTCTTACAATTATACCAACATCGGGGCGGAGAGATTTGAACTCCCGACCCTTTGGTCCCAAACCAAATGCGCTACCAGGCTGCGCTACGCCCCGACTTCTTTACTCAGAGTATCAATAACTCAGGCAAAATGCAAGATTCATTTGTTTACTTTAGAAAAAATATAATATGAGATTTAATATTATCTTAGAACCTGTTTAAAATCTTCGTAATAGGAGAGAAATGAAGGAAAGGACAATCATTTGCAAGCTG
>NZ_JAPQLK010000065.1:110-5247 GCF_028981785.1 Wolbachia endosymbiont of Drosophila leontia | reverse complement strand
CAGCTTGCAAATGATTGTCCTTTCCTTCATTTCTCTCCTATTACGAAGATTTTAAACAGGTTCTAAGAAAGGCTATACTATGCTTCTCCTTAAATTGACCATTTACCCTAAACGCTATTAGCTTCCTTAAAATTTACATTAATGCCTATTTTGCCTAAACTGAAGCGTCTTTTCCAATTTTTTCTAGCATCAACTCAGCAGCTTTTTGTTCAGCAATCTTTTTACTAGAAGCGCATGCAGAAACTTTACCATAATCTTCTATGCAAACTGATATAGTAAATTCAGGATTGTGCGCTGGTCCAGTTTGTTTTACAAGCTCATACTCTGGTAAAGGCAATTTGTTTTTCTGAGTCCACTCTTGCAGTGAGGTTTTAGGATCTTGAGGGGGGTCAAGCATGCCTTTAGCTAGCTTTTCCCAATATTGGATAATAAATTTTTCAACATTTTCAAGCCCGCCATCAATATAAATTGCACCTATTAGTGCTTCAAGCGAGTTTTCTAAATTTTTTAAGTTACATCCCCCTCCATTGCAGCGTTCACTATTATTCATGATGATAAAGCTGCCTAATTTTATTTCTTTAGCAACATTAGCAATGGTGTTTCCACAAACTAAATCCGTCTTTCTTTTTGCCAATGCTCCTTCTTTTTCTTCAGGAAATAGTTTAAACAGTGTGGCAGATACAACCATATTCAAAACACTATCGCCCAAAAACTCTAGTCTTTCGTAGCTTACAATCTGGTTTTTGCTATTCCTTTTATTTACGCTTGGGTGAGTTAGTGCCTCTTCTAATATTGCATAATTTGTAAATTTATAATCAATGATCTTAGATATTGCATCATTCAAACTCTTCATACCCATTATTTAAAAGAATAACACTTCCTACCACACCTTTATACCAAAGAATTAGTTTTGTTTTATTAAAATAATACCAACAACTTCCAAAATATACAGTTTAATAGACTTCTTGCGTAACCATTATTTGAATAATGATTCATCGATGTTATTCCAGTGTCGGCTACTTAGGTGACAGAGAAGATGTTTAATGTATACAACCCACCACCTCACTAATGTTACTAAATCCATCTCTCCTTATTAGTTCTGCAAGTTCTAGATTAATTTTGTTTACAACTTGAGGTCCGTGGTATATGAGAGCAGTGTACAACTGCACCAAAGAAGCTCCTGCCTTTATTTTTTTATATGCATCAGCACCACTTGAGATTCCTCCGCATCCTACCAACAATATTTTGCCCTTAGTAAGTTTGTACATATCGCTCAATAACTCGGTTGAAAGTTTAAACAGCGGTTTGCCACTCAACCCACCACTCTCGTTGTGGTGGGAATGTAAGTTATTCCGACTGATCGTAGTGTTGCTCACTGTTAATCCGTCAATCTTATATTCCAACGCAAGCTCAGCGATATTTTCTTTCGTTTGCTGATCTATATCTGGTGAGATTTTTAATATTATTGGTATGGATTTAGAATTATCAATTGATTTCCGGGTTAGAGTTACGGATTTCAACAATTCCGATAATTCTTGCTTATTGTGCAGATTGCGTAAATTAGGCGTGTTTGGGGATGAGATGTTCAGCACTATATAATTGCTTTTTCCATATACTATCTTTATTAAGTCAACATAATCGCTGATTTGGTCCTTTGATGTACTGTTTTTTCCTATGTTGATGCCAAAAATGCAGTCATCAAGCTTGGTTTTATCTATTTGTTTAAGAAAGTAGTCTATTCCTTTATTGTTAAATCTCAATCTGTTAATTACCCCTTGATCTTTAATTAACCGAAAAATTCTTGGTTTTTTGTTTCCATATTGTGGATTACGAGTTACAGTACCAGTTTCAATAAATCCAAAACCAAATGAAAGCATAGGCCTTATAACTTCTGCATTCTTGTCAAAACCTGCAGCCAGACCCACGGGGCTTCTGAGCTTATTACCAAAAAAATTCACACTCAAAGATTCTGGTAGCTCTATAGGTTTTCTATAAGGCATTTTCTTTAATGCCATAATTGCCAAAGAGTGAGCAACCTCGGGCGGTAGTAAAAACAATAAATCACGTAATATCATTTTGTAAAACACTTTGCTTATTTTTAGTTTATTTTTTACCATGAAACGCTATAAGAGTGTAACCATAACTTGAAAAGAAATTGATTTTACTTATGAATAATTTTCTCTATAGGTTACACACCTAAAGCTACTGTTGAATTGAGCAACTTTTACAAGATATAGAAAATGAAAGAGGCCGGGACCGGAATTGAACCGGTATAAAAGGATTTGCAGTCCTCTGCATAAGCCATTCTGCCACCCAGCCGTTTTTTATGTGTAGATATCCATTATATCTTTTAGCATAGATAAGGCTTCCTCCCTTTTGCGTTGGAAAGTGTTACGTCCAATGATTGAACCATTACCACCACCCTGCTTAATTTCTTTCGCTTCATTGCATATGTCATTCACTGATTTCGACTCGCCACCAGAAAAAACTACTATTCTTTTTCCTGCAAAACAAGATCTTTTAACATATTCAATTCTTTTAGATAATGATTCAATATTTTCTGTTTCTATTTTCTCCCTTTCCAAATATTTAGTTGGAAGTTTTACTTTTATTATATTAGCGCCAAGCAAAGCTGCCATGTGTGCAGCATAGGCAACAACATCAACCGCTGCTTCACCTTCTTTGGAAATTCCTTCACCGCGTGGATAAGACCATAACACTACTGCAAGCCCATAAGATTTGGCTTCAGCTACGATTTCACGGGCTTCTTCCATCATATCGAAACACTTAGCAGAACCAGGATATATAGTAAATCCAACAGCCAAACAGCCCAAACGCAGTGCATCTTTCACAGAAGAGGTTATTGCTTGATCAGAAGTCAGATTCTTCGAATGTAAGGAGTTGGAACTATTAAGTTTCAAAATAAGTGGGAGCATTCCAGCATAAGTTGAAGCACCAGCTTCAATCATACCAAGTGGAGCAGCATATGCACTTACTCCCGAATCAACTGCAAGCTGAAAATGATAATGTGGGTCATAAGCATCAGGGTTAACTTCAAAACTTTTTATTGGCCCGTGTTCAAACCCTTGGTCTACAGGGAGAATTACTAATTTGCCGGTGCCGCCAAGCCTTCCATGCATGAGAATACGAGTAAGATTTGCTTTTACCCCGGGGTTTTCACTTTCGTAGTGGTTTAAGATTTGTCTTATTTCTTTACTCATTAACGCTATGAAGTTCATTTAAAGTATAGCAAAAACCACAGTTGAAGCAAAGATCTTTTTATGGTTCTTGTCCTGCAGGTGTATCTAAAGATGTAACGTTAGGATTGGTGGTGTGCTGTTGTGGCTTTTTTTGGATTAAATCTCTAAAATACATTTTGACAATAGGAAGAACAAGTGGCATAAGCACTAGCTTGTAGTCATACCATGCAAATTTTTCTTTATAGCTAAATTCTGCATCTTCTTCATATAAGCGCTGAATGCAATGTTCACTATATAGTTCAGATGCCTTTGCAAAAGTTCTAAGTAAAGCAATAAGTAATAAATCCAATGCTAAATTAATCATCAGCATTGTTCCATATTGAGCAGGCCAGCCATTTTGTGCTACCTCTGACACTAGACCACATATAGCAAATGTTGCTGCGATACATATCACATAATCATCAGCAGCAATAAGTAGATTGTATCTTCGATTTAATCTATCCAGATTTTCCTCTTGTGAACCTTTTTGTTTACTTGCTGCATAAATAATACCACAAAAGGATATAATAAATAACAACGGCCAAATCCCTATGCTAAATGCATAAAATCGATAAGCGATGCTTTGCACCGTGCCACTATTAGCAAGTTGCGATAAGCAATACTCAACTTTCAGCGATGGAGTAACCACCGCATTTGCTAATATAAAAAATAAAGGTGCTCTATTTATAGCTTTGCTTCTACGTGATAATATTCCATAAATTTTTGTTTGCCTCCTCCGTTCTTCTTCACTTGATAGTCTTTCATATTGACTAGGAGTTTTTCCTTCTTTTAAAGCGTTGAGATACTTCTCTAGCTCTTTTTTATCTGCACTAAGTTTTTGAAACTTTTCTGTAGCTATCTTTTTCTTCTCTTCATCTTTTTCTTTGTCAGGGTGGCACTTTAATGAAAGCTTTCTAAAGCTCCGTTCAACTAACTTGAGTATATCGTCAAACTCCTGGCTTATTACTTCTTCTGCTTTTATTTCTAGTCTTGAAAATAAATTCTGTAAATCGCGATTACTGTAATACTGATTTCTAGTTAAACTTGCCACTATAGCCTCATTATTCTTAAAATAAGTATACTACCAGTGTAATAAAAAAACAAGAATTTCAAACTATATCAAAAGCAATTTTATTTTCTACTTTATTCATATAGATTCTTAATTTCTTTCCTTTTATTAATTTACGATTCAGTATTTCTTCCGCTAAGTAACTTTTTATCTCTTTTTCAATAAGTCTCTCTATCGGACGTGCTCCCATTTCCTTACTATAACCTGTTTGTGCAAGATAAGATTTCACTTCATCTTCTACCAAGCAGTTTATGCCTTTTTGCGTCAGCTGCTTTTTCAGTTCCTGAATAAATTTATCTACAATATGCAGAATTATATCCGCATTTAAGTCAGAAAAAGAAATAATCGCATCAAGACGATTACGAAATTCAGGGCTAAAAACCTGTTCTATCGCTTTTTCACTATCACCAGTGTTAAATTTTTTATGCCCAAAGCCAACAAAACTTTTGCTGCGTTCAGCTGCTCCTGCATTAGTTGTCATAATTAAGATTATATTGGAAAAGTCAACTTTACGTCCGTAAGTGTCTGTAACACAACCATAATCCATAATTTGTAGCAATATATTATAGATATCGCTATGGGCCTTTTCAATTTCATCAAGCAACACAACACTATATTGATTGTTAGATACAGACTCTGTGAGTAATCCACCCTGATCATAACCTACATATCCAGGAGGAGAACCAATCATCCTTGATATCGTATGAGACTCAATATATTCGGACATATCAAAGCGTATAAGAACCTGTTTAAAATCTTCGTAATAGGAGAGAAATGAAGGAAAGGACAATCATTTGCAAGCTGGTGTTGAGTTTACGTTCGCAATTTT
>NZ_JAPQLK010000065.1:0-97 GCF_028981785.1 Wolbachia endosymbiont of Drosophila leontia | reverse complement strand
ACATTTTTCTAACCAAGCAAAAGATCGCTCAACAACCCATCTCTTTGGCAATACAACGAAAGAATGTAATTCACTTCGCTTTATTACCTCAACAGTT
>NZ_JAPQLK010000064.1:110-10413 GCF_028981785.1 Wolbachia endosymbiont of Drosophila leontia | reverse complement strand
TAGCTAGTTATTCACTATCCATTTTTTAAATCGGCGTTTTTTGATGTTTTAAATGCTTTATAAGCGCATTCCAGCTCATATTAGGTAAAAACCTAGAAATTTTATAAAGACATAAGATGCACATAGTGCAAAAAATTAAACATGGGACGCCAGATACGTGAGTCTTTTTGTCGTTTAATCTGCACAGAGAAGATAAATAAATAGCTTCAGTTTCATGATAAGGGGGTTGGCGAAGGATGTCAAGTAAGTTTTTTGCAATATCAGGGGATAATTTCGACCATAAATCCCTATCAATAAATTTTAACAAAAATACTTTAGTGCATTTTCAAATATAAGCATTCCATCGCCATATTTTGGCACAGCAACACCTAAACGCTTGCTCTTTTCTTTTTCAAGGGGCCAATTATCTTGCTGGGTAAAAAATATTCCCCTTTCTGGATGGGGCATTAAAGCTAGCACTCTTCCACTTTTATCTGATAAAGCTGCTAGGTCGTATGTAGATCCATTCGGATTGTAAGGAAATTGTAGGTTAGCATAGTTGCCATTTTTATCAATGTAACGTAATGCGGTGGAATTGCTCTCAATCAATTGGTTCAAAATATCTTGATCCATAAAAAATTTGCCTTCCCCATGAGCAATAGGGAGATATAGTTCACTCAGGCCCCGTAGCCAAACAGAATTACTCTTTGAATTAACTCTCACTCTAATCCAACGGCATTGATAATTGCCTATATCATTATGGATTAAAGCTAGACTAGAGAATTCTGGAATTAATTTTACTAATATCTGACAACCATTACATATTCCTATAATCAGCTTGTCCTGAGATAAAAACTCTTGAAACTCATCCAACAAGTTGTTTTTAATACGTAAAGCAAACGCATTACCAGCACCAGTGTCATCACCATAGGAAAAACCCCCTGGAATTGCAAGTATATTGCTTAATTTCAGTTCACCTGGATTATCTATGATATCGTTAATGTGAACGATTTTTACTTCAATATTACCAATACCAAGTTTTCCGCTGCATTCCATAAATGCAAATGCAGTTTCTTTTTCGCAATTTAAGCCATAACCAGATAGGACTGTGATTTTCATGAATTGCTAAAAATTAAAAAATTCGAATTTCCTTTTTACAAAATTTGCTACTAAATTTAACGCAAATAACACCAATAATAAAGCTATAATTGCGATAGCAGCAAGTTCAACAAATGCAATTTCAGGATTGCTTGACCATATGTATATTTGCACAGGTAGAACAGTCGCCGGATCGAAAAAGGACGTAGGTGTATCAGCAATAAATGCCACCATACCCATCATAAGTAAAGGAGAAGATTCACCTAAAATCCTTGCAATTGCAAGCACAGTACCATGTATTATTCTTGGTAACGCAATCGGTAAAGAGTGATCTAATATCACCTTGATGTGAGGTGCACCGAGCGCAAACGCTGCATCTTTTATCGTAATAGGAACATTCGCAAAGGCATTTTTTGTTGCAATTATAATATTAGGTAACATCATAAATGAAAGAGTCATTCCACCAACAAGTGGTGAAGAGCGTGGTAGCCCAAATATGCCAAGATAGAGAGTTAAGCCCACTACACCAAATATTATTGAAGGCACTGCAGCAAGATTATTCATGCTAATTTCTACAATATTAGTCATTAGCCTATTTTTAGGCATAAATTCGTAAAGACAGATGCCCGACATAATTCCTATTGGTAATGCTAATGCTAGGCACACTATAATTGTCATTAATGAACCGATAAATGCCCCTAAAATCCCTGCATTCTCAGGTTCACGAGAGTCAGATTTAAGGAATAAAGACTTATTAAAAAATTTTTTCACTCTCCTCTTTTCTTTTAGCCAATCAAGTAATTTAGCATAACGATCATTCAAATGTTTATCTTTATTTATTGAATTAATTATACTTGACGCGGTAAACCAGATCTCATATTCACCACCATCTTTTACTTTCTTACGAAAAAATTTCTCTAGTTCTTTGTAAGAATTACGACTTAAAATTTCGTCACCGTCTTTAAAATCAGTTCCTCCAAACACCTTACGTAAAGAATCGTTGAGTAAGCCAATGGACTTATACCGCAAATCACTAGGATTACTCGCCAAAGCAAGATCAGCATTTATTTCAACTGGCAATAAAATTTTCGTTACTGTTAAGGCACTGTAAGAGTTAACTAATATACTCAACAATATACACACAGGACAGCCAAGTGAGATAACTAGTGCCGTGAAAGAACAAAAGCGTAGCGCTCTGTTCTTTTTATTTTTCCTTTTTATACGAGCATGTACACGCCTTGACTGAAGTAATTTAAGGAATTTTTTCTTTATACTCATTTACTTTTCTTTACACGAGGATTTGAAAAAACTTTCCCCTTTTTTGTCATGCAAGTAGCTGACACTGGGATCCAGCAGGCTTTGCCTGCAAATAATTCTTACATTTTCCATGAAAGCACAAACCAAAAGGAGAATAATGAATGCTGGATCCCAGTGTCGGAGCATTGGGATGACACCACAGCGGGAGGCAAACACAATGTTCGTACAGTTGTGTGTCACGCACTGGGATGACAAGAGAGAGTTCTGAGATGACACAATTGACATCACTCCCTATTGTATCTACTTAGATTTCTTTTTAACATAAGTAGTACGCTCTTTGATCCTTGCAGCTTTTCCAAATAGTTTGCACAGATAATACAGTTTTGCTCTACGAACCTTTCCTTTTCTTGCCACTTGCACTGAAACCAGTGCAGGAGAATAAACAAAAAACTGAGACACTATACTTTCTCCATGGCTCACTTTTCTGACTGCAAAAGAAGAATGTAACCCGCGGTTCCTTTTTGATATACATACACCTTCAAATATCTGTATACGTTCACTTGTACCGTCAACTACTTTAAAAGTGACCTTCAAATCATCGCCAGGACGAAATTCTGGTATTTCTTTAGCTAACACTTGCATTTGCTGTTCGTTAAATTTTTTAAGTAAATTTGTCATTTATCTCTCCATTCAATAATTCAGGCCTACGCTTTTTTGTTATAACATGAGACTGCTTCTGCCTCCAATCACTTATTTTTTTGTGATTGCCAGACAACAAAACCTCAGGTACCTTATATCCCTTCCACTGCTCAGGTCTAGTATATTGAGGATATTCAAGTACACCACCACCATAATTAAAACTTTCTTCAGTAATACTATCGGCATTATTTACTACACCTGGAAGAAGTCTAATGCATGCATCAAGAACCACCATTGCAGCTGGCTCACCTCCTGAAAGTGTATAATCTCCAATACTTAACTCATAAGGAGTATACGCATCAATTATCCTTTGGTCAATACCTTCAAATCGACCACACAATATTGTTATATGAGGAAACTCTAATAATTCTCTGGCAATATTCTGATTAAACTTAGTTCCAGATGGAGTCATGTAAATAAACTTAGTGTTTTTATGAACAGAGAGCATACTATCTACTGCATCACCAACTACATCAGAACGCATAACCATTCCTGCTCCACCTCCATATGGAACATCATCCACAGTTGAATGTTTATCTTTCGCAAAAGAACGAATATTTACTACTTCAAGGTTCCATATTTTTTTTTCTAACGCTTTTCCGGCAAGAGAATAGTTCAAAAACCCGGGAAACATTTCTGGAAATATGGTTAATACTGTAACATTGAATGCCATTAAGGTTTATTTTAAGTTATTTGGGGCTATACTCTAAGAACAGTAAATTGATATAATATATAGTTAAATTAAGCATGTCACTGAATAAAACGATATACGAAGGTAAAGCGAAAGCCATTATTGAAACTGAAGACTCATCAACTGTTATACAGCACTTTAAAGATGATGTTACAGCATTCAATAAGGAAAAATATGAAATTATTGAGAGCAAAGGAATAATTAATAATCATGTTAGTGCTTTTATCATGGAAAAGCTTGAGAAAGCAGGAATTAGCACACACTTTATAAAAACTCTGAATGAAAGAGAGCAGCTAGTCAAAAAACTCAAAATCATACCTCTTGAAGTAGTAGTGAGGAATGTTGCAGCTGGCAGCTTTTGCAAACGTTTTAATATCAAAGAAGGTGAGAGGCTTGCATCTCCTATAATCGAGTTTTTTTACAAAAATGATGACCTAGCCGACCCAATGGTAAATGAAAATCACATACTGTATTTTGATTGGCTATCTAGCAAAGAAATGGATGAAGTTAAAACTACAACTTTAAAAATCAACGAAATATTAGTTCACCTATTTTCAAATGCAAGTATATATTTAGTTGATCTCAAGTTAGAATTTGGCAGATTAATAAGTGACAGTACTAAAATCGTTTTAGCTGATGAAATTAGCCCTGATAACTGCAGATTATGGGATAAAAATACTTATAAAAAGCTAGATAAAGATGTCTTTCGTTTGAATTTAGGAGATTTAAAGGAAGCATACCTAGAAGTTGCAAAAAGACTGTCAGTAAAGTTAGGTTAACTAAATACTACTCTATCAAGTGGAGGGTTACATGCCTCATCAAGTTTTCCAATAATTTCAATTTTTTCTCCACGTTTTTGGAAATGATTTTTCACGTTTTGCATATTCTCAGAACTTACGATCAATACCATACCAATACCACAATTAAATGTTTTTAGCATTTCTTTCTTCTCTATTTTGCCCTCCTTTGTTAGCCATAAAAATATATCTGGCCATTTCCAGGAATTAATGTCTATGTTTGCAAATAAGTTTTTTGGAAGAATTCGCGGAATATTGTCTACCAAACCACCACCCGTGATGTGCGCAATACCTTTTACTTGTGACATGATAGGCAGCAAAGAATCAACATATATTTTTGTTGGTTCAAGTAGTATTTCACTCCAAGATTTATTATTCCATAGAGATGTATCGTTATAATTTATACCTAAGCTTTTGAAAACATGGCGCACTAAAGAAAACCCATTTGAGTGAATTCCACTTGACTCTAAGCCAACTATATAATCACCTGCTTTCATCATACTACAGTTTGGAAGAATTTGCTTTCGATCAACTACACCAACCACAAACCCTGCAAGGTCATAGTGATTATTACCATACATTCCAGGCATTTCTGCAGTTTCCCCACCAACCAATGCTACTTTAGCTTGCTTGCACCCCTCTGCAATGCCCTTAACCACAAATAATAAAACATCTTTGGTCAAAACGCCTGTTGCAAAGTAATCAAGGAAAAACAAAGGCGTTGCTCCTTGTGCAAGTAAGTCATTTACACACATTGCAACTAAATCTATACCTATAGTATCATGTTTATTCACTTCTTGAGCTATCAACAGTTTCGTACCTACTCCATCAGTTGAGGAAACGAGTACTGGATGGTCATACTTCTTACTTAGTGCAGCAAAATCAAATAACGCAGAAAATGAACCTATTTCGCTGATTACTTCTTCTCTAGTAGTTTCCTGAGCAATAGGCTTGACTTCTTTTATTAACTTATTATATAGTTCAATATCTATTCCTGATCTGGTATAAGTATTCATAATCCTTTTATAAATTTTAAAATTGTTAATACTATGTTAATGCCTTAATATAAAAAGTGCAACGAAACTTCCTCTTAATTGACTATTATATACTTACCAATATAGGGTAACTTAAATCATTTATAACTATCCAATGAACGAAAATACCAAAAACATACTGTTAATAACGGAACTGCTATCAGGACGGCTGCTTCATGACTTTGCTAACTCTATGAATGGAATAACGTTTGGCGTAGAAGAGCTTGAAGTAATAGATAAGAATGATGCTGATGCGCAGAAGGAAGCGTTGTTGTTTCTTAAAGAAAGCTCCGATGATTTAATATATAAACATAAAGTTATGAAGCAGGCATATTCTTCTTCAATGGACAATTATAGCTTTGATAAGACCAAATCTAATATCGAAAATTATTTATTAAAAAAAAAGTAAAGCTTACGTGGAAAATAGACGCATACTCTGCAAAAAATAAGGAAGATTTAATTGAAAAGATAAATAAGATAATTTCCAATATGGTGCTAACTATAGCCAGTGCAGTGGCGGAAGTTGAACTAATATCTGTTTTACTGAGTCAAACAGAAGATAAAATGCTATTAACTATAAAAATTCTAAATGAACACAAACCAATAAGCAAATCATTAGTAGACAAATTAATCAAAAAAAATGACACTAATTTAAATACAAAAGATATTAATATCTATATGACCTCTTTATTATTAGAGTACTATAACACTGAAATGCATTATACTTGCGAAAATAATTTGCTGGAAATAGGTTTAACTATAACTTGAGTTGCGTATTTGGTTATTACAACTTTTTCTTCGTGTCAAGGCATTCCCCGACAAGGGGTACCAAATCTAATTTTTGTAATCACTTAAGTCTAGTACTATTTTATTAATGTAGCGCTCATTTGCATCTTTGATGATAAACTTCATACCATTTTTATATTTAATGACTTCATCTACAGAAGGCACTTTACCAGCAATCGAAAGAATCAAACCACCAAGTGTAACATAGTCTTCTTCAGGGTCACGTAATTCTATTTTTAGATCCTCTTCTATATCTTTTATAAGAGCCCTTGCTGACACTTCAAACTTATTTTGAGACAACTCAGTAATGGTATATTCTGAATTTATTTCGTTTTCACTATCAATGTTTGGTATTAGTTCCTCTATAAGATCAGTCATTGAAATTAAACCATCAGTTCCACCATATTCATCCAATACGATAGCTAAGCATGATTTAGAAGAGTTCATCCTAACAAAAAGATTAGTTGTCTTCATCGAGGGTGGAACAAATATTACGCTTTGTATAATATGTTTCAGATTAAAATTTTTATCCCTATTAAAAATAACATCTTTTACATAAAAAAAGCCTATTACGTTATCAAAGTTATTTTTATAAATTGGTATTTTAGTGTGGCAAGTGTTTTTTATCTTCTTTATTATTTCACGCTCGCTTGACTCAATGTCTACTGCGCATATCTCTGTACGTGGAGTCATTATATCCATTATACCACAATCGCGGAATTTTAATAGACCATTAAATATATTAAGGTCTGGCAGATCTTTCATTAATGCCTCAGTCGCACACTTTTTCAACACAGAAGCTTTTTTGAAAAGGAAGAGAAAAATTCTATATGCTATTTTTTCTACTAAGGTTCTTTTTTTACTCAATTTATTCCCTGTAATGGCAAAAACGTTTTCAGATTAGATTTATCAAGAAAACTGTTATTAAATGTTTAATAAGCATGTGAATAATGTCAAATTAATTTGTGAATTATTTGTTGATATAAAATACCAACAATTGATCAACAACTTTTTCAACAACATATACATAGTTGTGTAACAATGCATGATGGTAAAGTATTTTCCATAAAAGAAAATTACTAACACTCTAAACACCTTACTTATACACATAAATCATAACAGAAAATCAATAATATGCGAAAGTTACTCACATATTTATCCACAAGTTGAACAACGCCAATTTTTACTGAATTTTAAGTTAGTAACAGGTTATTGATAGAACTATTATTATTGCTATACTTTAATATACGAAAGAATAAATAGAATAGATTGGAAAGCGGCAAAACAACAATAGCGAAAATTATTAAGAGAAATGAGCCGGGTGGAAGAGTCCCTATCTGGCTAATGCGTCAGGCTGGCAGGTCTCTTCCTGAGTACCGCAAAGCAATAGAAAATATGAATAATTTTATGGAGATATGCTACAACACAGATTTAGTGACAGAATTGACGTTACAGCCGGTGACAAGATTTGACATGGATGCGGCGATAATTTTTTCAGACATTTTAATAATAGCTGATGTTTTGGGTTGTGACGTGAATTTCGTACGCGGTGTAGGTCCAATAATAAAACCCGTGGAAAGTCCTAAGGAATTGAAGGGTCCGCAAGAAATTGAAACTAAAACCTTACCAATTCTAAACGCTATAAAAAAAGTCAGAAGCCAATTACCAAAAGAAAAATCTCTCATAGGATTTGCTGGTGGACCATGGACAGTAGCCTCATACATCATAGAAGGTAGGAGCAGCAAAACTTTTTCCAAAGTATTAAGTTTTTATTCTTCGTGTTTGAAGGAAATGATTGAACGAATAACGGAAGTAACGATTATTTATCTAATTAAACAGATAGAATTTGGAGCAGATGTTATTCAGCTATTTGACAGTAATGCTGGCGCGTTATCGGAACCATTGTTTAAAGAATATGTTATCGAACCAACAAAGAGAATTATCTTGGCAATAAGGGATAGATTTTCTGATTTTCCAATAATAGGTTTTCCAAGTTCTGCTGGAAATCTTTATAAAGATTACTGCGAACAAACAGGTGTATCTGCAGTAAGTATAGATTATAATGTTCCAATAAAATGGGCGAAAGCGAATCTAAACATCCCTCTACAAGGAAACCTTGATCCTAATCTTTTAGCCTATAATAAAACGGAAGCAATCAAAGAAGCAAAACGTATAATGGATTGCTTTAGAGATTTACCCTTCATATTTAATCTCGGACATGGAGTACTCCCTGATACTCCAGTTGAAAATATTGCTGCGTTGGTAAACCTGGTAAAAAGCTACTAATACAATACACAAAATTCCTAGCTTTTTTGTTGTACGGGGTTTATCATTTAAATTTAGCTTCAGTAAAATATGTCAGACCTTGCAAAAAGAATGTTCCTAATAAAACCATCACCTACGATTGCTGTAACTGATAAGGCAAATAAGTTGAAAAATGAAGGAAAAAAGATCTGTGTTTTAGCTGCAGGAGAACCGGATTTTGATACTCCAGATCATATAAAAAAAGCAGCTATTCAAGCAATAAGTGAAGGTAAGACTAAATATACTGCTGTTGATGGAACGCGTGAGCTGAAAGAAGCAATAATTAATAAGTTAAGAAAGGATAATAACCTCGAGTACACGCTTAACCAAATCTGTGTTGGTACAGGTGCTAAGCAGGTGTTATTCAATTTGTTCATGGCAACAATTAACTCTGGAGATGAAGTTATTATTCCAGCTCCTTATTGGGTTTCATATGTTGATATGGTAAGTCTTTTTGGCGGCTTGCCAGTTGTAGTAGAATGCAAACAAAATTTTAAACTGACAGCGGAATTATTGAAAAGCAGGATAACTAAAAAAACTAAATGGTTAATTCTTAACTCACCGAACAACCCTGCAGGAGCTATGTACACATGTGATGAATTGAAAGACATAGCACAAATATTGCTTGAATATCCACATATGAATGTCGTTACAGATGATATTTATGAGCATATAATATACGACGAAAAGTTTTTTACTATCGCTCAGGTTGAGCCGAAGCTTTATGATAGAGTTTTTGTAGTCAATGGAGTATCAAAAGCCTATGCAATGACAGGCTGGAGAATAGGGTATATTGCAGGTAGAAGTGATGTGGTAAAAGCTATCTCTACGCTGCAGTCTCAAAGCACTTCTAATCCAAATTCGATAGCACAAGCAGCAGCAGCAGCAGCATTAAACGGTGATCATAGTTTTTTGAAAGAAAGAACAAGGATTTTTAAGAGTCGTAGAGATTTTATGGTGAAAGAGCTAAATTCTGCCCCGGGATTATCAGCGTCTGTTCCACAAGGTGCGTTTTATTTATTTGTCTCATGTGAAGGATTGCTCAGTAAAAGCACAAAAAGTGGTAAGATAATAAATAATGATTTAGATTTTACTGAATACTTACTGGGAGATCATTTGGTTGCTGTGGTTCCAGGAATTGCATTTGGTCTAGAAAATTTTATCAGAATTTCTTATGCAACCTCTCAGGAACAATTAGAAATTGGATGTGATAGTATTACTAAAGCGTGCCAGGAGTTAAAATGAAATAGACTATCCATAAGTTGTATATTTTGCCATACTTCGCCAAGGTTATTTTGAATGTTCTAACTTGTGTTTTTCTATGGAAGGCATTTTTATTGATTGAGCAAGTGTCTTTCTAATATTGAATTCCTCATTTTTTTCATTTTGTTGCAGTAAGTTAATGTTATTTATTTTATTTACTAAATCTTTCCCCTTTTCCAGAGTCTTTAAATCACTTTCGTTAATGTGATGTTCATTGTAAAATTCTGCAACAATTTCTTTTCTTTTCGGATAAGTATTTAAAAATTCCGACACCTGATGTTTAGCAACAGCTTGAATAAATTTCTGAGAACCTGTTTAAAATCTTCGTAATAGGAGAGAAATGAAGGAAAGGACAATCATTTGCAAGCTGGTGTTGAGTTTACGTTCGCAATTTT
>NZ_JAPQLK010000064.1:0-97 GCF_028981785.1 Wolbachia endosymbiont of Drosophila leontia | reverse complement strand
ACATTTTTCTAACCAAGCAAAAGATCGCTCAACAACCCATCTCTTTGGCAATACAACGAAAGAATGTAATTCACTTCGCTTTATTACCTCAACAGTT
>NZ_JAPQLK010000063.1:110-1745 GCF_028981785.1 Wolbachia endosymbiont of Drosophila leontia | reverse complement strand
CTCTTTTTGACTGGCCAGGGCTTTTTTTTAAATGTCTCTTTCCCTTGTTACTCTTGCTTTGTAAATCAAACCTCTCTTTGTCGTAAGGAGCCATGTTACCTCTACCTGGAAATGCATCTGCTGCCGACTTTTTTTCGTTGTGTTTCTTTATCCATTTTCCTAATAAACCACCCTTTATTCCTAAATCCTTTGCTATTTTTGTAATTGTTTGACCTGCCTTTCTTTGTTCATTTGCCAGTTTAACAGCTTCCAATTTGAATTCTGCTGTATATTCTCTTACCATTTCTAATCCTCCAAAATTTTATTTTACCCAAAAAAACTCTTTTCTTTCTCTCCACTTTTTCTGGATAAGGTTAAACGATGACTATGCAAAAAACCTAATAACATGTATAATCTACAAATAATTTCTGAGGTAGATTGTGAAACTAGGTGTTAATATCGACCACGTTGCAACCCTCCGCAACGCACGCGGAACTTCTTATCCAGATCCATTGAAAGCAGCAGAAATAGCCATTGACGCTGGAGCAGACTTTATTACTGTACACTTACGAGAAGATAGAAGGCATATTAGAGATGAAGACGTATTTAACCTAAAAAAAAGCATTAGCACTGAGCTAAATCTTGAAATTGCAGCCACGGAAGAAATGCTTGAAATAGCAAAAAAGGTAAAACCCTATTCGATTAGTATAGTACCAGAAAAAAGAGAAGAATTAACAACCGAAGGTGGCCTGGATATCGTGAATATGCACAGTAAACTTTCTAGTATAATAGAGGAAATGCATAGCTCTAGCATAAAAGTCTCACTGTTTATCGATCCAAATATTGATCAACTAAAATATCTTGAAAAGCTAGGGACAAAACCTGACATAATAGAAATTCACACAGGGGATTACTGTGATAATCCATCAGAAAAAAAGTTACAGTTAATTACTAATGCTGCAGAGTACGTCAATAAATTAGGAATAGAATGCCACGCAGGACATGGCATAACTTATAAACACGCTAAGAAGATGACAAGAATACCTCACATCTCAGCTCTTAACATAGGCCACTATTTAATTAGCGAAGCTGTATTTTACGGCTTACACAGCGTAGTAAAAACAATAAAAATGACAATGTCTAACTAACTGCTGCTTTTTCCTTCTCATTTAAAATACTTAAAAGAGTTTGGCTTGCTTTAAATTTTACCCTTGTCTTTTTAGGAACAGTCATGATCTGACCACTTTGGGGGTTACGACATTGTTTTTCCTGACTGATAGCAGTAGAAAATGTTCCTATTCCATGCAAACGTATTTCACCTTTCCCATGCAGCCCATTCTTTATTATTTTAATAAACGCATCATGAATCTCGCTCAAATCAGATTTTGTTATATCTATACTCTGACTAGAACAATCTTCCTTTAATTGCTTTATTATATCTTCTTTACTCATAAATTACCTTAATATCGAAAAAATCACACAAATAGCATATTATGTTGACACCGATAGTCAACTAAATTCATCACAAAAATAGAGGATATCGTACATTTTTGCAAATATTTGTATAAGAACCTGTTTAAAATCTTCGTAATAGGAGAGAAATGAAGGAAAGGACAATCATTTGCAAGCTGGTGTTGAGTTTACGTTCGCAATTTT
>NZ_JAPQLK010000063.1:0-97 GCF_028981785.1 Wolbachia endosymbiont of Drosophila leontia | reverse complement strand
ACATTTTTCTAACCAAGCAAAAGATCGCTCAACAACCCATCTCTTTGGCAATACAACGAAAGAATGTAATTCACTTCGCTTTATTACCTCAACAGTT
>NZ_JAPQLK010000062.1:134-4317 GCF_028981785.1 Wolbachia endosymbiont of Drosophila leontia | reverse complement strand
TGAGAGTTACCTCACTTCTTCACTACTACGCACCCATCCGTCACCCTCTCATCTTCGGTTCATTTCCTGTTTTCCAGTTATAGAACTTACCGCTCCAAGGTATTTCTTCCTGGGATGAGTAGGGCTTCTCCAGTTGCTTCATATGTCCTCATTACCATGCCATCACTATCACCCCGCTAAAGTAGATATGCCGTATCATTCGGGTTTTCAGCTATCCCTATTGCCTTCACCCTACCAACGTGGGCTCAGCCTTTAGGATTTGTAATTTTCGAGGCCACCTATGTGTTCGCTTTCGCTACGGCCTGGTAATTCGCCCTTATCCTACAATAACGTTGTCGGTAG
The DNA here is from genome assembly GCF_028981785.1 of Wolbachia endosymbiont of Drosophila leontia. NCBI lineage: Bacteria > Pseudomonadati > Pseudomonadota > Alphaproteobacteria > Rickettsiales > Anaplasmataceae > Wolbachia > Wolbachia endosymbiont of Drosophila leontia. Next base: position 3,975 of record NZ_JAPQLK010000062.1, on the reverse strand, counting down.
GCTTCAACACTTTGGTCTCCCTACATGCTGCTACCCAAGCTACGGGACTCCGACTTTTATCCCGGTAGGTTTAACTCCTACTGAACATACTCACCTTCTCTGGACACAAGTTGGTATTTTACCCTAAAGTCACATCTAGCTTTAAAATACAGTTTTTGCCTTATCTAAAAAAAAATACAAATTCTCAATTACGTAAAAGCCTAAATTTCTTTTGCTTTCTTCAATCTTTTCTACTCTGTTCGTTTGCCGACTTTTGTGTTTGAAGCACATCTACATTCAATGCCCCTATACTAATATATACCGACCACTTTTTCCGGGAGTTTCTGAAAAAAAGTTAAAATAATTTTAAGACAGCTAAGAAATTAAAAAGAGCATTATGTCTTTTACAACAGAAATCTTCGCTATTTGAGTCCTTTCCATTTTGAAAACAACTTTTTACTTGAGCTGAAAAGAGATTACATGAGTTTTTGGTAAAAACATACAAACCTATCTAAATCATCAATAACGCTATAATAGCCCTCTAAAGACGTTTTAAAGAATGGTATTGCAGTAGAGAGATTATTTTGGCTCCATTCCCTTCTTGTAAAGCTAAAGATACTAATGTTAGCAAACTCTACAAACTTAAGAATAACTGTAGAAACTGTTATTTTTTAAAGTCAGAAAAAACATCACTTACAATTCAACAATTCTCCAAAATCAATTACGTTTGAAAAGTAATCACTATCTATAACATCATCACTTACATCATTGACGTGGATAAGGACTGGACGACATGAAAAGCCTTTTGGACGATTTAGTGTATCTATTTTCTTTTGTACCTCTTGTATTATTGAATAACCAATTTTATTTTTTGAAAATTTGATTTCGCAAATGTAGAGAGTGTTAAACTTCGTTTGAATCATATAATCAATTTGACAACCTGCACTATTACGCGTTCTTTTCTGAAAAAATGGATTCTCGCTTATTATTCCATCAATTCCTAAGATATTATGTATACTCTTTCTATTGTTCAGCACCAAATTTTCAAATTGAAGCCCAATAATTGTATACCACTCTGGTAAGAACCCTATAGAATAGGTGTCACGACTAATTTTTCCTAGATCTTTTTCGATATATTTTAGATAAAACCTTAAATAATTATCTTGAAGTCTGTATCTCCTGAGTCGTGAATCAGTACCAGTTTTTATACTCCAAGTATGATCTTTTGCAATAAAACCAGCAAGCTCAAGCTCATGTAGATACTCAGAAATGCGTCCATGTCTTACGATATTTAAAGTAGCACAAATTTCTTCTTGTTCTTTAGCTCCAGTAGAAAGAGCTCTGACTATTTGCTTATAAAAAGCCGTTTTTCGCATGAATAAATCTGAGAATATTTGATTAAATTCTTCAACTAAAAACCCACCTTTTGTAAAACAAAGCCTTTTAATATTTTCTTCAGCGCTATGTTTAAAATTTACCTCCTCTAAATACTTTGGAATTCCGCCAGTTACTGCAAGCACCTTAAATTTTTCATATTCTGAAATATTTTTCGGCCAAAATTCATTGCAATCAGAAAGTGATAATTCTCCGAGTGTTAAAGTTAACGATATTCTCCCTACGAAACCAGTGCTGCTAAGTATATTTTTCTCGATCCAGGATGAAGCTGATCCACAAACAACAAAAATTAGCTTGTTATTATTTTTTAGCTGCGTATCCCAAAAATTTTTTATTTTGCCTAAAAAGGTTGGATCTTTTGAGCCCATCCAAGAAATTTCATCAAACAGCAATAATGTTTTTCCTGATAGTAGACGTTCACCAACTGCCCATAGTAAATCGCTCCAGTCATCATACCTAGCAAAAGATGTATTAAATTGTCTAGCAACTTGTCTAGAAAATTCATTAAGTTGGTAGGACATTGTAGTGTGCTTTTCTGGTGGCAAACCTATAAAGGAGTAATATTGCTCAAAATACTTACCAAACTCTTGAATTAAACGACTTTTTCCTATACGACGCCTTCCTTTGACTACTACAAAAGATGCAGTATTTTTTTCTGTAAGCTCCAGTAGTTGTTCTAACTCAGTTTGCCTACCAATAAATGATGGAGACATAAAATACGAAATATAAATCTTTGTCTCCATTATACGTGATAAAATTAGAGACGTAAATAAATAAATTTCGATCTTTGTCTCCATTTTTAACTATTAAGCGGGTTACGAGTTCTGTAGCTTCTGTTTCTTCTTCTATGGCAGTAACTTTTTTCTTTTAGCTTCACCTACAATTTGCTGATTTCATTACTGAGAGTTTTGCAATTAATTGCTCAGAGGTTTGCGATAAAAGTTGTTGTATTCCCATAATAGTCTCCATAACCTCTTGTACTCACCATAAGTTGTTCAATCTTTTTTGAAAAATTTTCTTTGCAAAGTGTAAAAAATGTGTTAAACTTACTGGTAAGTTTACTAAAGATGCCTTTTATTTGCGTTTTAGAGGGCATTATAAGCGTTCTTTAGTGTGGCTAGTAAGTTTAACCCTAAAGTTACAGATAGCTTTAAAATGCAGCTTTTGCCTCATCTAAAAAAATTAAGAATATACAGCTGTTTATTTTGCTTTCTTCAATCTTTTCTACCTCAAGTCTTCATCGCACTTGCATAAAAGCCTTATTAAAGCAACTAGACCCAGCTCACTTGGAAGTTATTGAGTATTCCGGAAAATCCGGAGATCTGAATTCTTAGTTCAGCTATTAAACTCAGTAGACCAGCGTTATGCGTTTGTTAAAAAAAAGATGAGGGTTAGAGCCTCTGTTAAACTTATGGTAGAAGTAAAGCTATTGCAAAAATAATGTTTCAAAAAGTCTACTAACCATTTGTTCTTTAGGTTCAAAAAATTTTCTTTGCAATCAACAAAAAGCATGATAAACCAGTTGTGGGGTTTTTTCTAATAAATAAAAGTTTGGGGTATTAAGATGCCTCGTAATCGAGTTTTGAGCTACCCTACATGAGTAACTTAGGTCTTGGTGGTGTAATTGTACCCTGAAGTCATAGAATCTTTTTAAAACGCTATTATGGATCATTTGTTTTTCACTGCCTTTACTTTATATTTTTATTATAGGTTGCAACTCCATAGAAAAAGCAAAATTATGAAAGGACATCAAAAAACGTTAAGTTCTTCTCTTAACTGATATATACTATGTACTATAGCATAGTATATATTTATATATATAGATTTTTGCCGTCTTGCCAACTTCCCTAAACCCGTTATAGAAGAGGACTTTACCCATGCTATCTGGTTGGCAATTTTTTGCCATCTTGCCATCTTACTATTTCTTTAAACTATTGATTTTCTTATATTTTTATCAATTTTAAGTTGGTAGAATGGCAGATTCTTCAGTTTGCCAACTTGCCATCTTGCCAACTTACTATACTGTTTTGCCATCTCGTTTTGTAGAATTATGTATCACCCAAACGTCTGGATTTTCAACTGGTAAGGTTACTCCGTTATTTGGTGAAAGATAATAATCTGGCTTTACCAGCACATGTTGATTTTCAGAAATTTTTAACTCCATGTCTTTAACACATAAATAGCCGTACTTTGATTTAGTGCTTGATACTTTATATCCAAGAGCTTCCTTAAAGAACTTTATGTGGCCAAGAGCTGCAAGATGGCTAATCCTTTCACGGATGCTACGTTTACTTCCAAGGCCTAGCTTTCCCTCAAAATACCTAGCAAAGTGTGCCGCGGTGTAAGTTTCGCCTTTATATGCTTCATTAGCAATTAACTCTAAAATTATATCACATCTTCTTAGAACCTGTTTAAAATCTTCGTAATAGGAGAGAAATGAAGGAAAGGACAATCATTTGCAAGCTGG
>NZ_JAPQLK010000062.1:0-97 GCF_028981785.1 Wolbachia endosymbiont of Drosophila leontia | reverse complement strand
ACATTTTTCTAACCAAGCAAAAGATCGCTCAACAACCCATCTCTTTGGCAATACAACGAAAGAATGTAATTCACTTCGCTTTATTACCTCAACAGTT
>NZ_JAPQLK010000061.1:134-3965 GCF_028981785.1 Wolbachia endosymbiont of Drosophila leontia | reverse complement strand
AGCTACTGATATTCTCCATCTTTTTTATCTTTAATCCATCATAGCTAGCGATGCAACAAAGCCATCCCAGACTGGGATGACAAAAAAAGGAGCACTGGAATTTTTGTTTCAGCATTAGCCATGCACCTGAACAGATACCAGAAAATATTCCACTGACATGCTGAACAACAAATACATCACTATGTCGTTTATCGCAAAAACTTATATTTTTCGTAACCATTCACACTTAATTCTGCAATTCTTTGATCTCACTCATAGAAAGACCAGTAGTTTGAGCTATAATATTAAAAGAAACACCTGCTTTAAGTAGATTCTTTGCGACTTCAATTTCCCTCTCTTTTCTACCTTCCTCTTTAGCAAGATCAAGTCTGTATTCAAGAATGGCTTCTTCTTTGCGCAGATCCATTATTCTTTCTTCATAAGCTACTAGATCTTTTTCATTCCAGTGAAACTTATCTAATTCATCATATGCTAGCTTTATTATTGGTGATTTTTCCGCAATTTTTCTGAGATCTTCGTCCGTTGTTTCATCTGCATATTTGAAAAAAAATAGCCAACGGTCTACTACACTTTCTAGTTATTCTTCTCTACTCTTAGGAAATTTTGGCAGCTCTATGAAGATAAATTGAAAATCTTTTAAGTCATGCTCATTGGTTTTTTCATCTCTGATGGTATGGCTAGATATATAGTCAAGCTTATCAGGGAATAAGGTACAATTTGAAATCGCGATAAAGAAAATCTTCTTTAAATCAACGTATTTACCAGATTTATCAGCTTGTCTTGAGTAAGCCTTAGCAGCATAAAGTTGTGCGCGTTTTTCAAAGCCTTTATCACGAGTGAGCTGCATCTCAATTATATACCTGTTCCCACTAGAATCCCTGCAAAGAACATCAACAATGCTTTGTTTATCAGAAGCAATTTCAGGGTCCATAATGGTGCTTAAGAATTCTACTTCTTGTATAGTGTTGACTTCAGTACATCCTAAAATATCGTTTAAAAAATGGATAAGAATATTCTTATTTTTTTCAGTGCCAAAGATTTTCTTAAATGTTAAATCTAACTTTGGATCGAGAAATTTAGAAAGAGCCACAGTAAAAATACTGAGAAAAGATTAATAATTATACACTATTATTAACAACTATTCAACCATATTTTTAAGTATAGTTATACCGCCGCGGCGCTAACACGTAGCGGGATGACGATTGTCGTTTAGCCATAAATACTTAAGAAATTTACCAAACGAAAAAAAAGGCAAAAGAAGCCCTAGTCATTGTCTATTTTCAGTATTGGCGTTTTTTAAGTCTTAAACACTGCAATTTAGCTGCTTTTAAATGCAACTCACCTTAGTTTAAATGTTTAAGAAATTTACTAAGCAGAAAAAAAGGCAAAAGAAACCCCGTGTTAGCTAGTTGTCACTCTCTAATCCTGCAAATTGGCGTACTATACTGTCTTAAACGACTTATAAGCGCGTTTCAGCTTATATAGGTAAAAACCTAGAAATGTTGTGAAGACATAAGGTGCACATAGTGCAAAAAATTAAAAATAAGACGCCAACTACGTTGTTTTCTTGCTGTTTAATCTGCACAGATGAAGATAACTGAATACCCTCGATACCATGATAAGAGGACTGGCGGAGTTTGTCAAGCAAGTTTTTCGTTTCTGCGGGCTACTACCCTTTCTTGGTGGACTAAAATCACAACAGCTGCAGAACCTAAATTGCTTCATACTACACCTTTCCCCTTTCCCCTGAAACTAAAATCTATATACTTAACTTTAGAAACTTTAAAATAAGATGCGATCTAATATTAGGCAGTTATTTTACTATATAAAGCCTAATCTATCCTATTTTGTCATAGCTTTTATTGCAGTTTTATTTTCAGCCTTAACGATCCTCCTCTTTGGCAGAGGCTTAAGCAATATAATTGATTCTGGCACAGAGCACGATTTTACTACCAAACTATTAGTTGCAATACTTATAGTTTTAGCCATTTCTCTCACTGCATTTACTCGGTTATATTTCATTGGCATTGGCAGCGAGAAAGTTATCGCAAGAATCAGATATGACTTATATAGCAGTATCACTAACTTGCAACCAAGTTTCTTTGAGAACACAGGCGTACAAGATGTTATCTCAGCGTTAATTACTGATACCTCTGTGCTGCAATCAATAATAAACAGCAGCTTACTAACCATATTACGAAATTTTGTGATTCTGATTGGCAGTGTTGCTATGTTATTATATACAAATATACAACTAACTGCGTATGCAGCCGCAATAATACCTATACTACTCATTATCATGACCTCACTTGGAAAAAAAGTGCGTAGCTATGCACGCTTTGCTCAGGATAAATTAAGTGAGCTTGCGTCATTTAGTGAGGAAAATTTTAGATCCATAGTGACTATCAAATCGTTTGTACTCGAGGAAAACGAAAAAATCCGTTTTAAGGAACATTTAAACTCAGTATCAAAATCATACGTAAAATTAGTACTCTTGCGTGCTATTTTAGTAACTCTAGTTATCACGTGTGTGATAGGTTCACTAGTTGTTTTGCTCTTTTTTGGTATTAAAGAAGTCTTAAGCAATAATATAACTATTGGAGAACTCTCCTCATTTGTGTTTTATTCAGCGCTCGCAGCAGGAGCTATAAATAATTTGAGCGATAATATCAGTGATTTACAACGAGGTCTTGGAATAGTAGAGCGTTTATTTGAATTTAAAAATATGAAAAGCTCTATAGCAGATCCCGATGATCCTATAAAAATTTGTAGTGTTCAAAAGGGAATCTCGTTTAATGGCGTAACATTTTTTTATGAATCTCAGTCTGATAAGCCAGCGTTAAATAACGTATCATTTTCTATAGAAGCAGGTCAAGCAGTATCAATTGTTGGACCATCTGGCAGTGGTAAAAGCACCATTTTAAAGCTTCTGCTCCGTTTTTATGATCCAAACAAAGGTAGCATTACTATCGATGGGCACAATATTAAGTCAATTGCGCTAAATGACCTCAGATCGTTGTTTGGCTTAGTGCCACAAGATCACATGATATTTTCTTGCTCAATAATGGAAAATATACTATATGGCAAACCAGGTGCCGAATATGAGGAAGTGAAGCAAGCAGCCATCAGCGCTTATGCGATGGAATTTATTGATAAGCTGCCTGACAAATTTGATACATTTGTAGGAAAAAGAGGATTAAAACTTTCTGAAGGACAAAAACAACGTATTGTAATAGCAAGGGCCATACTCAACAATCCTCAGGTTTTAATACTGGATGAAGCAACCTCTGCCCTTGATTACAAAAGTGAGAACCTCGTGCAAAAAGCATTGAGCAAGTTAATGCAAAACAGAACAACAATCGTAATTACACACAGGCTATCAACCGCACTCAAGACTGACAAGATTATAGTAATTAATCATGGAAAAGTAGAAGAAGTAGGAACTCATGACTCTCTAATGAGTAAAGACGGGCTGTATGCAAAACTGGCGAAGATAGAGTGGAATTGAAAGAAAATTTAAATCATACCGTTAGTTGATATGCTAGATTTATAATTAAAATTATTAAATTTTTAATTTTATTATTTTATAATGGTTCCATAGTTATCCGGAAATTTCGTGATCTGTAGTTTCTTTCATTCACGTTATATTCATAGCTTGTTCTATCTTAATGTAATTCCAATTTTGACTGTATAAGAGGTCTCTATGTTAAAACATAACTATAGTGATAAAATCAATAATCGCTATTCATATACTAACAAATTTCTTAGAACCTGTTTAAAATCTTCGTAATAGGAGAGAAATGAAGGAAAGGACAATCATTTGCAAGCTGG
>NZ_JAPQLK010000061.1:0-97 GCF_028981785.1 Wolbachia endosymbiont of Drosophila leontia | reverse complement strand
ACATTTTTCTAACCAAGCAAAAGATCGCTCAACAACCCATCTCTTTGGCAATACAACGAAAGAATGTAATTCACTTCGCTTTATTACCTCAACAGTT
>NZ_JAPQLK010000060.1:0-6235 GCF_028981785.1 Wolbachia endosymbiont of Drosophila leontia | reverse complement strand
CTCTTTTTGACTGGCCAGGGCTTTTTTTTAAATGTCTCTTTCCCTTGTTACTCTTGCTTTGTAAATCAAACCTCTCTTTGTCGTAAGGAGCCATGTTACCTCTACCTGGAAATGCATCTGCTGCCGACTTTTTTTCGTTGTGTTTCTTTATCCATTTTCCTAATAAACCACCCTTTATTCCTAAATCCTTTGCTATTTTTGTAATTGTTTGACCTGCCTTTCTTTGTTCATTTGCCAGTTTAACAGCTTCCAATTTGAATTCTGCTGTATATTCTCTTACCATTTCTAATCCTCCAAAATTTTATTTTACCCAAAAAAACTCTTTTCTTTCTCTCCACTTTTTCTGGGTAAGGTCAGTTTACTGGCCTCTCCATGAGTGAGATTGAAAAATTAAGTGGAAATCTGTGAACGGTTACCTTGGATGACAGAAAAGAGTGTTGGAAGGAGGCAATATTAAAAACTTAATTTCAGTCCAGCCAAGAACACATAACCAGAGTTGTTATTTTCTATTTCAGGCTCTTTTGTACTAAACTTTACAATATCGAAATAGTATGAAGTACCTAAAAAAAGAGAATTTTCAAGACTTAAAGCATATGATGTTAACTCGTTTGTACCTTCGCCTGCAATATCCCTACCACTACTAAAATATGTTAAGCTCGATTCGTAAGAATCAGAACGGTAAGCGATACCTGCATTCATATAATACGTATTATTTGTTTCAGGATTACGCTTCTCACCAGATTTACCACCATTACCATACGAAAAAATGCAATCAAGATCGAACAATTTTAGCTTCAAACCAAAATTCCAGTGTAGTAATTGATTGCGGCATTCATAATTTTTAGAAGTCCCATCTGAGCAATCAGTTAAATTTTCTCTTGCAAATTCACCAGTTAAGGCAGTAGTAAAACCTATATCATCTGACAAGCTGTTTTTATAGGAAAGGCCAGCAGCAATTAAATTGCTGTACTGTAAGTTATTTTTTCCTGGAACATAACTGAATCCGAGTTGAAAGTTATAGATTTCAGGGGAGATGTAGTTAATTGATGATTGTTTTAACCCTAGTTCGAGTTCATTATAATCGCTATAAATATTGGGCTTGACCCAGAACACCTTGTCTTGATCATATCCAGGGTCACCATCTTTTTTATGATCACCGCGCAAATTTGCATAGTTTGTCCAATGACCATTTACTCCTCCAGCAGCTGCATAAATTTTTGAAGTGTTAATTAACATGCTCTGACCAACTAAACTTCTTTTACCATATTCAATTGATCCAAGTTCCTGGTTTTTTATGATAAAATACCATTCCTCCATGTCTAACTTTTCTATGTCTAACGCTTTTAGGTTTGCAATACCAGAAACCCCTGCCTTAACATTAACCCCCATTTGAGTATTTGGATAAACTTGCTGTAAATAAAGAAAGCGCAAGCATGAATAACTTGAAGTTTTATCCTTAGGCTTAGCATTGAAAGAATCTCTGTTGAAGGCGTAGCCGAATCTCAAATCTATTTTTCCGTCTAGTTCTGCATAAAATACTTCCTTATCCAAAATTGTTTTAGAGCTAGCACTATTCTGCAAAAACAACGATGAAAGCAGTGCTACCAGGTAGTACTTTAACTTCATAAAAAAACTTAAATCTCTATAAAAGTTTAAGTTTAAACTCAATATAAATAAAAAACAACTTTTCAGAAGGCACCGCTGGCAGATTTTGCTGCCTGTTTTTGAGCTATATTCCCATAAATTATTGATACACTTGGTAATTTTCGCTTTAATAACTGCTTATTAATGGCAGAATGTATATGATTAATTATTTTAGATATACTTTTTACATCGCAGTTAATCAAAACAAAAAGCACTTTATTCTCATCAATATACCCTAGAAAATCATCACTACGGCAATTTTTATAAAAATGTTCTATGATAACTTTCAGTGCATTATTTGTCTCACTACAGCTACTATTTAAGCCAATCACTCCTATAGCTGCATTAATTTGATGTTGAAAGGCAAAATTTAATATAACGTATAACTCTAGAATAGTGGACTCATTGCCCGGTATATCGAATAAGTCATGGTTTTTATATTTTTTACCCATTAGATATTTATCTCTAAAGATTCCTAGTTTATGGGACAAACTGATATCACGTATTAATAGCTCATAATTTATTTTATTACTGGCAAATTGTGCAGTGCGGAAAACTTTTACTTTTGTCCTGATATCTTCTCCTTTAGCATCAGTTAAGGAAAAATCTATCACTTTAGGTAATATATCAAGTAAATCGTGCCCATTTTCGGTATACTCTAAATAATTCTTCACGTTGTCAGCTGCTCTTGTGCTTAAGATATTAATTAATGGCTTATTAAGCAAATTCTCCTCTTCATATTTTAACAAATCCCTTGCAACTTGATTGAGCCCTAAAATTAACACGTTTTTTTTCTTATTATCCTGACAAACAGATACCACAGCATCATCTTTTCTTCTTGCAGTTATGAAATCATCCATACTTTCATTCTATACAGCGTATTTATAAGTATAATAAGGTTATATTAAGATTTACTTACTTATTGATATGCTTAATTAGGTATAGACAAAATGTCATACGGGATGGCTTTGTTGTAGAAGAATCAAGATTACTGTTTATAGACTTCAAGTTACTGCAAAAAATATTTTAAAACATAGTGATATCTTGACTTTACCTAGTTAATATTCCAAATTATAAAAAAACAGATAGTTCTATGACGACAAGTCTATTACAAGGCAAAAAGGGATTAATAACCGGAATAATAAATAAGAGATCAATAGCATACGGTATAGCAAAAACTCTCTCAGAGCACGGAGCAGAACTTGCAATCACCTACCAGAATGAAATAATAAAAGAAAAACTATCACCAATAGCAGATGAACTAAATGTGGAGCTAATATTACACTGCGACGTTTCAAATGAAAAAATCATAGGTAACGCTTTCGAAATAATAGAGAAAAAATGGGGTACTCTTGACTTTTTGGTGCATGCAATAGCATTCTCCGATAAAAGTGAGTTAGATGGTAAATATGTCAATACTTCACTGGATAACTTCCTCAATGCAATGCATATATCGTGCTATTCTTTTACTGCTTTAGCGCAAAGGGCTGAAAAAATGATGTCAAATGGTGGTAGTTTACTTACTTTATCTTATTATGGCGCTGAAAAAGTTATGCCAAATTATAACGTTATGGGTTTATGTAAAGCGGCACTTGAAGCAAGTGTAAAATATATAGCATGTGATCTCGGGCCACAAAATATCAGAGTAAATGCAATTTCCGCTGGTCCAATCAGAACTTTAGCATCTTCTGGAATAAGCGATTTTCACTCCATATCAGAATGGAATAGAAATAATTCTCCGCTCAGACGCAATGTTACAATAGAGGATGTTGGCAAGGCAGCGTTATACTTATTAAGCGACTTAAGTAGTGGCACTACTGGAGAAATTTTGCACGTTGATTCAGGATATAACGTTGTGGGAATGAAGGTAGTTGACTAACAAAGCACTAGTTCCTTCGGGTTCATACACAACTCTATCAGGAGTTTTGTGACTGTGATTGCAGAAAACATCGAACATAAAATTCCTATTGATAGAGTGACAGAAAAGCCTCTTATTGCTCCACTGCCAATAATGAACATTATTCCTGCAGCAATTAATGTAGTGATATTTGAATCCAGTATTGTCTTTATAGCGTTTTTAAACCCTTCTTCAATAGCACGTTCCACTCTCTTGCCAGATTTGATTTCCTCACGAATTCGCTCAAATATTAAAACATTTGCATCCACCGCCATACCAACAGTAAGTGCAATACCGGCAATTCCAGGTAAAGTTAGAGTTGCTTCAAGCAGAGTGAGAATTGATAATATAAGAATTACATTAGAAAAAAGCGCAACAGAGGCCAATACACCTAATTTGCCGTAAGTGATAATTATAAATAAAGCCACGGCTATAATAGAGATTGTTGCTGCCATTTCCCCTGCCTTTATTGATTCTTCTCCAAGACTTGGGCCAATGTTTTTTTCTTCAATTATTTTAAGTGGTGCTGGCAGTGCTCCAGATTTTAAAAGTATTGCAAGTTCGCTTGCTTGTTTTTCAGTGAAATTACCGCTAATTTCTCCCTCTCCATTTAAAATTGGCTCACGTATTGTAGGTACTGTTAAGACTGTGTTATCCAGAACAATTGCAAAAGGTTTTCCCACATTTTCTTTAGTGATTTTTGCGAATCTTTTACTCGCTATGCTGTCAAATTTAAAATGCACTGTTGGTTTACCTAAATTGCCGAATCTAACTGACGCGTTAACCAGCGAATCGCCACCTATTTCAGTTTTGCGAAATATTGGATAAGAATTACCTAAAGAATCCTTGAGCATGACAGTGGTTTCATGGTCTATATCCTGCACCTTGGCTATGTTAGTGTTTGCCAAATGAAAAGCTAGCTTAGCAGTTTTGCCAAGCAGAGATTTTATCTGCTTGGTATCTTCTACTCCAGGCACCTGCACCAATATTTTATTCTGCCCTTGTTTTTGAACGCTGACTTCCTTTGTGCCAAGTTTGTCCAAACGGCGCTGGACATTGTTTATTGATTCTGCAGCTACTTCACTGATCAAAGGATTTTTATAATGGGGTTTATACGAAATGAGAATCGAAGAATCTTTTCTATTTAGCTCTAAATTTGGATTTATCGCATTAATCAACACAGATGCTTTTTTATAATCATCAATATTATTTAAAGTTATAACGCTATTTTGTACGTTAGATTCAATATTTTTTGTTAGCAATGTCTCTTTTATTTCGTTAGCTAGCATGCTTAGCTTTTCCTTAAAATAGAAGTCTAAGTCTATGTTTAAAAGCAAAGATGCCCCTCCCTTCAGGTCAAGGCCTAAGTTTATTCTTTTTTTCGAAATAAAAAGCTTATTATCAAAGAAATTTGGCAGTGTTATGTATAAAGCAAATAAACAGATGCATAATACTGAAAAAGATTTGACTATAAGTCTGTTGTACATAAGTTGTAGGTTTAAAATTGTAATAATTGATTGTAAGTTAAAAATAGATTTTTGTAAAATTCTCTATTTGACCTTACCCAGAAAAAGTAGAGAGAAAGTTAAGACGTTTTTATCATGAGAATAAATTGTGCAGGAATGCAATAGTTAATAGTAGAATGTCTACGTTATTTGTTATAAAAGATTTCTATGTATTCAAATATGGCAGTTCTGGTTTGTTGAGCGAGAAGTATCAATAAGCAGCTCCCTTTTAAGTGAACTTTTCTGCAACAGAGTTATCGTAACAACAGCCCTTATGGCTCATGCTGGAAATGATGTTTTTTGTATTCAATAGAAATTGGTAATTTTGAGAGGTATACTGTGACCCTTGATCGCTATGTAACAGCAGATTTTTATCGGGTTTGCGTTTATCAACGGCCATCAATAAAGAATCTATAACTAATTATCATGTTACTCATTAACCACCATGCGTGAATATAGGTCAATTATTGCCGCCAACAACCTTCTTTAGTTTTTATGTAGGTAATCCCAAACTTTATTTGGCTGATCAGTAGTAAAATTTTGATCCAATGTGTTCGGAGCCACAACTCGGTTGCTTATTTGCTGTTTTTTATTTTTGAACCTTCGTCTAAGCTTGGTTTTAATGCCATTTTCTTGCATAACACTTTGTACTGTTTTAATTTTTGCCTAAAGCTTTTAATTCAGCGTGAATTTTAGGAGCTCCATATCTGCATTTAGAAGCTTGATGTATTTTTTGAATATCTGCTAGAAGCCCTTCTTTTGCTAATTCTTTACTGCTTTTTTCCTTAGCAACCAATACCACCAGTACAAAACCCTACATAGTTCCTGTGTTTTATAGCAATTTCTATATAAAAGAATACTTTACTCTTTTTCTTTGCCCAGGGCTTTTTTTAAAATGTCTCTTTCTCTTGTTAGTTCTTTTTTTAGATCAAATCTTTCTTTGTCATAAGGAGCCTTTGCCTGGAAATGCGTATGCTCCAGACATTTTTCCATCATATTTTCTTACTTAACATACTACCATCTATACCTAGATCTTTTGCTATTTTTGTACTTGCTTGACCTGTTTCTTTAACCAGCTTAACAGCTTCTAATTTGAATTCTGCCGTATATTCTCTTCTATTTGTCATATTTTGAAAAAACGTTTTATTTTACTCCAAAAACGTCTTAACTTTCTCTCTACTTTTTCTGG
>NZ_JAPQLK010000059.1:0-2993 GCF_028981785.1 Wolbachia endosymbiont of Drosophila leontia | reverse complement strand
TAAGATTTTGCAATCAACTTGCAAGATATTTTTAAAGAGAATCACAGATTCATTATACATCCTTTTCATAAATTCCACTGCTTCTTCAGTAAATCTAAAATCCAAACCTTGTTTTGTTATATCTATCGAGTCCTCGTTTAGTAATTGACACATTGTTTCTACGCTACAATTATCAACTCCTATATTACCCAAGACCATGGCTTTTACGAATGATGAACCTTTTAGCTTTCTCTTTCTTTTTATAAACCTTGTTGTAATTGAGATTTTCTCTGCTTTTTCATTAAAAAATTCTTTGAGCTTTTTTGATAAGCAAGTTATTTTATTCATTGGTTCTCTCACTAAAAGTATATCTGGGAGAACTTATACCTTATTATTCTATCTCTTTCATACCTTTATTTCCTTAACTTGACGCGTATGCTTTTTTGAACATTCCCTGTTAAGATGCCTAATCTACTTTCAGCTCCTCAGTATGTAAACTGCGTGGTAAAGACTCTAATTCCTTTGCAGCACTTAAACTTTTATTTTTTGCATGTATACCAAGCTTATTGAATTCTCGAGCAGCAGGAAACACCCTTGCTTCAAGAGAGCCAGCAGTTTTATTATAATGATCAACAGCACTTTTTAAGCTCCTGCGCAAATTATCAAAGTTTTCACCCATTGTGCAAATGCGCTCATATAAAATATGACCTAGTTCACTGATTTTCTTTGCGTTTTCAGCTATCATCTCTTGCTTCCATCCATACGCTATTGCTCTCAGCAACGCAATTAGAGTGATCGGTGTTGCAATGATCACTTTTTTTTCCACTCCAATCTCTATCAAAGCAGGCTCATATTCCAGTGCTGCGCTAAAAACCCCCTCCCCTGTTAAGAAAAGCACCACAAGTTCTGGCGTATTTTCAAATTGATTCCAATACTCTTTTTTACCCAAATCATTTATGTGTTTTTTTATTGCCAGGGAATGGTTCTTTAATTTCTCCTTTTGTATTTGCAAATCATTTTGTGATATAGCATCCATGTAAGAATCAAGCGGCACTTTAGCATCTATTATTATTTGCTTTCCAGATGGCATTTTGATTATTAAATCAGGACGCAATAAATTATTCTCGTTTTTATCAATCACTGACGGCTGAGTAAAAAAATCGCAATACTCAATCATTCCTGCCATTTCTACCACTCTTTTGAGTTGCATTTCACCCCATTTGCCCCTAATGTGAGGTTTCCTCAGGGCATTAGCAAGGTTGGAAGTTTGGTTCATCAGCGCTCCAATTTGCTCCTTTAAACCTTCATAGGCCCCTACCCTCTCCTTTTCTAGCTCACGTATTTCATTATCGAATTTTTCTAATTTTTCTTTTATTGGAGTTACAACTTCGTTGATCGTTGCTTGTCTTTTTTTGAAATTGCTTTCCGTTTCTTTTAATTTACTATCGATTACTTCCTTTGCTAAGTCCAGAAAATTATTGTTATTTGTTTGCAAAGCATCAAGAGAGAGCGCTTTAAAAGTGTTTGTTAATCTCTCCTCTGCTTTTGTTAGTAATTCTATTTCCTTTTTCTTTTCCTCACGTTCTTTTTGCAGAGTTACTTCAAGTTCTGCTCTTTTGACCCTTAAATCAACTATTTCTTCATTCTTCGTAAGCAAAGTTTGCTTTGTTTCTTGAAGTTCTTGCTCTAATTTACATAAATTACCCTCAAGGTTTGCTTTCTTTTCGCTCAGTTTTTTTACGATAATGTAGAAAAATAGTAATAGAGAGACAACCAGAGCTATAGAATTGAAAAGCATCAGAATAAAAAAGCTGTATTTACAATTCTATATGATTTTTGTGTGTATAAGAAAGAAAAAAGGAGCACCTAAAGAGGTGACCTTACCCAGAAAAAGTAGAGAGAAAGTTAAGACGTTTTTATCATGAGAATAAATTGTGCAGGAATGCAATAGTTAATAGTAGAATGTCTACGTTATTTGTTATAAAAGATTTCTATGTATTCAAATATGGCAGTTCTGGTTTGTTGAGCGAGAAGTATCAATAAGCAGCTCCCTTTTAAGTGAACTTTTCTGCAACAGAGTTATCGTAACAACAGCCCTTATGGCTCATGCTGGAAATGATGTTTTTTGTATTCAATAGAAATTGGTAATTTTGAGAGGTATACTGTGACCCTTGATCGCTATGTAACAGCAGATTTTTATCGGGTTTGCGTTTATCAACGGCCATCAATAAAGAATCTATAACTAATTATCATGTTACTCATTAACCACCATGCGTGAATATAGGTCAATTATTGCCGCCAACAACCTTCTTTAGTTTTTATGTAGGTAATCCCAAACTTTATTTGGCTGATCAGTAGTAAAATTTTGATCCAATGTGTTCGGAGCCACAACTCGGTTGCTTATTTGCTGTTTTTTATTTTTGAACCTTCGTCTAAGCTTGGTTTTAATGCCATTTTCTTGCATAACACTTTGTACTGTTTTAATTTTTGCCTAAAGCTTTTAATTCAGCGTGAATTTTAGGAGCTCCATATCTGCATTTAGAAGCTTGATGTATTTTTTGAATATCTGCTAGAAGCCCTTCTTTTGCTAATTCTTTACTGCTTTTTTCCTTAGCAACCAATACCACCAGTACAAAACCCTACATAGTTCCTGTGTTTTATAGCAATTTCTATATAAAAGAATACTTTACTCTTTTTCTTTGCCCAGGGCTTTTTTTAAAATGTCTCTTTCTCTTGTTAGTTCTTTTTTTAGATCAAATCTTTCTTTGTCATAAGGAGCCTTTGCCTGGAAATGCGTATGCTCCAGACATTTTTCCATCATATTTTCTTACTTAACATACTACCATCTATACCTAGATCTTTTGCTATTTTTGTACTTGCTTGACCTGTTTCTTTAACCAGCTTAACAGCTTCTAATTTGAATTCTGCCGTATATTCTCTTCTATTTGTCATATTTTGAAAAAACGTTTTATTTTACTCCAAAAACGTCTTAACTTTCTCTCTACTTTTTCTGG
>NZ_JAPQLK010000058.1:0-1477 GCF_028981785.1 Wolbachia endosymbiont of Drosophila leontia | reverse complement strand
AAAATTGCGAACGTAAACTCAACACCAGCTTGCAAATGATTGTCCTTTCCTTCATTTCTCTCCTATTACGAAGATTTTAAACAGGTTCTAATAATGATTATGAAATTAGTTTTAATGCTAAGGAAAAGATAAGGCTTAGGTGTTCAGTTGAATTGTATGAGAGGTATTATGATCCTGTTACTTTTGACAGCTTTACTGTAGTTTTAACTAGTGCTGAAGTTGTAAACGCTTTTCATTAATGTTAATTTAATTTTTTCATATACAATAGTAACTGGTGAGAATTTTAACTAAATTAAAAAAAATCATGAACGACAAAGACCTTTTCGAGGAAGACGGTGATAATATTGAAGAAAATAACGATGATAAAAGAGAGAGAAGTTTAGAAAATGAAAATCAGCAAAATCAAGAAGAACAACACAAAGAGGAAGATAAGCAATACATAATACAGTACATTCAAGACTATTTGAAAGTTTTTGAGGATATTCTAAATCAGATCGACGAAGGAATTGATAATTCGGATAGTTACGAAAGGACTATGCAAATAAAGCGAAGCATAGACAGGCTCATAGAGACTTTATATAGTCAGGCTGCGTCTGAAGATATTGATGCAGAATTTGAAACCACAAAGCATACTCGTGATAAATCAGAATCTATGAAAAGAGTTAGAGAGAAGAGAAGAAAGCAAGTGATAGAAGAAGTATTAAGTAGCATGTTTGCCCAGCAACAAAAGGAGCTAATGAACGCTAAACACTTAAGTCATGGACATGAAACAGCAAAAGATGGGGATGTCCACGAAGCAAAGGAAAAAGTGAAGTCTTCAATCAGGGGAGTGTTGTTTTCGGTGATTGCTCATAGGATGGATCCAAGAAGGAGGGCAGGGGAAACTGCTGACGGTAACGAAAAGCAAGCTCATATATATGGCAGGGAAGCAGTTGGTGGAGCTTTAGGTGCATTGTTAAAAACGTTTTTAACAGCAGTTATTGCCGTTGTGCGTGAAATTGCTAGGCCACTTCAGAAACCGGAAACATCTTTTGCAAAACAAGTTGAAGAAAGCAGAAACGCAGATTCACAAAAGGGTCGATCTGTGTAGATTTCTCCTTGTAATAATCTTTCGATTCTACTGTCTGTTAATTCAAATTAGGGTTATAAAATTTTAGAAGCCAGCTCTTATATAACCAATTTATAGCAAGAAATTACGATACAAAAATCAGCGTCCGTTAGAAAATAAACATAACACAGGGTGATAGAGTTGCCCCTATCCATAAGCGTCAGTTAAGCTCAAAATTGTAAGCTTAAAATATGGTTGAATAATTATTAATAATAGCATACAATTATTAACGTTTTTCAGGCATTTTTGTTATGGGTGCGCCAAGTAAGCGTTTAGAATACAATTGGTGAAAATCCAACTGACCTTACCCAGAAAAAGTGGAGAGAAAGTGTGGAATGTTTTTTACAAAAAGAATGATGCATCAAGTTG
>NZ_JAPQLK010000057.1:0-2670 GCF_028981785.1 Wolbachia endosymbiont of Drosophila leontia | reverse complement strand
ACACCAGCTTGCAAATGATTGTCCTTTCCTTCATTTCTCTCCCATTACGAAGATTTTAAACAGGTTCTAACAAAACGTTAAGGGATTTATCTCATGCATTAGAAGGTTTTACAGGTGAGGCAAAAGGTATAGCTGAGTTTGTTATATATACTGACTTGAACAATTATGTAGAACAGCCACTAGGTCTTTTTAAAACATTAATGAATAGAATTTTGGGAAAAAATTTTCCAACCAAGAACAGTAGTATAAGTAATTTTGTAAATGATGAGTTGTCAAGTTTCACTTTAGAAACAGCAGCTAAGTATACAAGAATTTTAAAAAAAATTGATCTCTTGGAACAATTAGAAAAAGATTTCAGAAAAAATAATATTTTAAAAGGTTCTTTAAATTTAGAACAAAGTGAAAAGAGTCAAGGAAAAGATAGATCACACGAAGTGAGTTTGGAAGGTAGAAAGCAAAAGGAAGGTACTTTTGAGCTGCGAAAAGAAGAACGGCCGAAAGAAAAATTAGGTGGTAATCGCATGAGGCAAATAAAGCGACCAACAACAGCACCTCCGGCTGCTCCAGATTCGAGGAAGGTACGCTTTAAATCAGAAATATCCTCAGATGGAGAAAGCAAGGCAAAGTCTACATCTTCTTTACTAAAAGGAGCTAATAGTTTTAGTATGCCTGATGCTAAGGAAAATCCTTCTGAGGATTCAGGCTATGAAAGTTCATTAGATCAGGGGTCTGAATATGAAGACATATCAAATTATCAAGAGAAAAAGCAAAAGGAAAATCCTTTATATAAGCAGAGAGAAGATTCAGGCTATGGAAGTTCATTAAATGAAGAGTCTGTATACAAAGAGATATCAAATTATCAAGAGAAGGAGAGTAAAATTTTAATAGAAAATTCGCAGAGTTCAAAATCGCCCAAAGAAGAGCCAATTTATGCAACAGTTCCTAAAGAACATATAGAAGCAAAAAGAGAACGTAAGCAGAAACAACAACCTCAATCCCTCGTACCACCAAAACCACCGCAAGTGCCAAAAAAAATGTTTACTACTGGTCAAGAAGTTAGACAAGAATCGAAAGTGGTAATCAAAGATAAACCTGCAGTACCGCCAAAGCCTAAAAATCTAAGCCGTGCTAATCAAAAAGTAAGCACAGAGCCAAAAGTAGTAGGAGTAATTCTTAAAAAATTAGCTGAAAGAGTACCACTAAAATCTGAAAATCAAGACAATAGGAAATCAGCACAAAAAGCTGCTGGTAAGGCGATACCAAAAGTAGCAGCAGCTACTATGAAAGGAGGAGCTAATCGCGAGATGGGCAGTAAAGTAAAGGCATTAAAAGAAAAATTTGAGCAAAATCAAGCAAAAGGAAATGCTAATGTACAGCTTGCTGAAAGCAAAACCACTCCAGCAGCACAAGCGGATATCGGTGTGAAGAAAAAACAATCTCATTCATTTCTAACAGAGGATAAAAGATCTGCAACGAAACACGTAACAGCAAAATCTGATCCAAAATCTCATGTCAGCAAAAATTCCCTTCTCACGCATGCAAATGTAAAGGAAATGGTTGCACAAATTGAGAAAGGAAAAGGAGGAAGATAGTAACATTTGGGAAAAAAACATATGTGTCAAGTCAAGAGATTGTGAGCAAATTTAGGAAATTATAGCTAAACTGACTTAGATTTACCGACAATTTGAAAAACCGTCATTCCGCTAACTATAGTATTTTCGAAAGCGAATGATAAAGGTATAATATGTTTTTTTAAAGTAGGGAAAGCGATGGTATATAGTGTAGATTTAAGGGAAAAAGCAGTGTCTTTGGTAGAAAAAGGAAAGTCAAAGGTTGAAGTTGCAGAGGTTTTTGAGATAGGGATAGCAACACTATATAGATGGCTAAAAAAGAAAGCTACTGGCCAAGGTCTCAAAGCGGTAAAAAGTACTGGTTTTATTCGAAAAATAGATCCAGAAATACTCAAAGAATATGTCAAAAAACACCCAGATCACACACTAGCAGAAATGAAACAAAACCTTGGCTTTGGGATAAGTGCAATTTGGTATAGATTAAGACAGCTAAAAATAACCTTTAAAAAAAGTCACATTCTATCAAGAGCGCAATCAAGAAGATAGGCAGCAATTTATCGATAAAGTCTCAAAAATAGACCACTGTAGCATTTTATATATAGATGAAGCAGGAGTTGATAATAGACTATACCGAGAATATGCACGAGCTCCACGAGGAGAAAAAATATATGCTGATGTTCCAGGAAAAAAGCGGGAAAGAGTGAGTATAATAGGTGGATGAGAAGTTTATTGCACCAATGACCTTCACAGGAGGGTGTAATAAAGATATATTTAATGTATGGTTAGAGCGAAGATTACTTCCGCAATTACAGCGTGATACAACCATAGTTATGGATAATGCTACATTCCATAAAACTCCCAAAACAAAGTCATTAATAGAGTCTTTTGGCTGTCATTTGCTTTATCTTCCAACATATTCACCTGATCTAAATCCGATAGAGCATTGTTGGCACACCATCAAAAGTTGCCTTAGAACCTGTTAAGGATCTCGAAAATATGAGGTAAAATAAGCATAGTTAAGAAAGAGGTATATCTATGCAAAAAAGCTATCCAAGAGATATAAGTAAAGAACAATTTGAAAAAATTAGACCAATACTGG
>NZ_JAPQLK010000056.1:0-1986 GCF_028981785.1 Wolbachia endosymbiont of Drosophila leontia | reverse complement strand
TAGATATACCTCTTTCTTAACTATGCTTATTCTACCTCATATTTTCGAGATCCTTAACAGGTTCTTAGAATATGTTTTTTATTAGCTCCTCTTTAACAACAGACTGCTTCGTAGAAAGTCTACAGGGTTTTTGTGCGCGCAACACTGAACCAGATTTCTTTATGACCCAAACCTTAGCCATATTTAAAAATCTAGCTACACCAATTGGTGAAAGTGAGTGCAGCAACTACAGCAGTATCGACCCTTAAAATTCTTTTTCCTAGACTCAATTTTTGACAAAACTTATCGGCAAGATCAAGTTCATAAGATGAAAAACCACCTTCAGGACCAACAATAATAGCAACATTTTTTTTGCCTTTCAGCACTTTGTCAGCTTTACCTGCTTCATCACACAAAACAAAATTTTTACTTTGGGAATCAGGTAACTCACAAAAGTTAATAGGAGGCAAAATCTCTGGTATACTTATCCTACCTGATTGTTCCGCTGCTTCGATTGCTTGTAATTTTGCTCTACTTAGGTTAATATTTTTTACCACTGTACGTTCTGTTGAAATAAATTGAATGCAGATTACTCCCATTTCAGTTGCCTGTCTTACTATGTTGTTCAAAGCAGCACTTTTTACCATGGCACAATACAGGTATAAATTTTCCTCATATTGCTGTTGTTTAGTGCATTCTTTGGGTGTAACTTCTGTCAATTTACGCGATATATTAACTACTTCTCCTAACCATTCTCCATCTTTTCCATTAAAAAGAGAGAGATTATCATACTTCTTAAGCCGCATTACATTGCAAATATAGTGACTTTGTTGCGGATTAAGTGCTAAACTCACGCCTTGTGATAAAGCTTCTTCAACATAGAGCCTAATTTTTCCCATTCAAAACCTTAATTATATTCCACTTGAGTGACTCTTACGGGATTTGAACCCGTGTTACCACCGTGAAAGGGTGGTGTCCTAACCACTAGACGAAAGAGTCAACTTGAATCTAACTAGGTTATATCGATTACACATATAAAGTCAATTCAATTATTTTGAATCACATAGTTAGAGGGATATATCAGTAATCTTATATCGACAGCCTCCTATTACTCCATGCTCAATACTCACTGAACCTATCTCAGATTTAGGAGCTAATTCTAATTGTTGTTCAACTTTTGTATCGGAATCATAGCCAGAATCGTAGCCAGAATCTCTACGCTCATATTTCTGCCTTATTTCTTCTACACTAAAGCCAGCCTTGGTCTTAATTTTTTGATCATTAGTCTGCTGCTGACTTATCGACTTATTAGCACTTAGCTCATTTAGCTTCACTTGCCAATCATTCACTTTATCTTGCACTAACCCATGGCAAGTTCCAGAATTAGCTTTTATGTCTTTTGCTTTTCTTTCTGCTCTTTTCTTGGACAAATCTACCCTAGCATAAATAGGTTCTGACGACTGTTCTGGCTCTTTCTGTTTTAGGCTAGTAGGCTTTTTTGTTCTGAAAGATCATCTATAGTGCAATAAATAGGTTCTTCTGATATACTCAAATAACCACTATCTTCCAATGATAAATTTTCAGTGGATTTTTTATGTGAATCATATATTTCAGCATAAATAGATTCTTCTGATACACTCAAATAACCATTCTCCCCTAATGAGTTACTAACCTTAGCATCATACACCTCAGCGTAAATTGGCTCTTTTGAAGGCAAAGCATCATAATTAGTGCTCTTTGGCTCATATTCAGAGGTTCTAGGAGGTTTTTGTTGTATAGCTTCAACATTCAAATCATCTGTAGAATAATACTCTGCGCCTTTTCCTAGTAAAAAGGAAACTGTGGGGTGAAGAATTATCTCTGCTGGTAAGTTTTTCTCAGAACCTGTTAAGGATCTCGAAAATATGAGGTAAAATAAGCATAGTTAAGAAAGAGGTATATCTATGCAAAAAAGCTATCCAAGAGATATAAGTAAAGAACAATTTGAAAAAATTAGACCAATACTGG
>NZ_JAPQLK010000055.1:0-1641 GCF_028981785.1 Wolbachia endosymbiont of Drosophila leontia | reverse complement strand
ACACCAGCTTGCAAATGATTGTCCTTTCCTTCATTTCTCTCCCATTACGAAGATTTTAAACAGGTTCTAAAGCCGATACTAAAAAATTTAGTAAAATAAGTACAATCACTAAAGTAATAGATGAAAGAAGATTTGAAGACACGAATTTAACTGAGAGTGATGAATATTATAAGCACGGAGTAGTAAAATTCTTTGGCTCAATAGCGTTTGAAGGTGTAGTAAAAGAATATAAAAATAAAGTAGTTACGTTGTTTACTTCGCCTCCATACCAAATTTTTGCTGGAGATAAATATTCAATACTCGCAGGTTGCGATAAAACATTTCCAACTTGCAGAAGCAAGTTTAACAATACTGTGAATTTTCGTGGTGAACCCTATATACCAGGTTTTTATATTGTTTAGCAGTACAATTTTCAATATTATGAATAAGCATGGAAAGGTGGCTGAGTGGTCTAAAGCACACGCTTGGAAAGCGTGCACATATGAAAATATGTCGGGGGTTCGAATCCCCCCTTTTCCGTATGTTACTTCTAGAATGGTATAAAACCCCCGGTCGCGCACACAACTGTACGAACATTGTAATATGGTACAATGTTACAACTATGCGGTGGTAATTTAAGATAAATTCATGTAGCCATTTCAAATTTAGCCATACCAATGTCAGTAAATTGATTAAGCAAATAACACTTGAGTAGCAGTTCCTTCCCACGATTAATTTCAGATTTGTTCCGAAAATTAAACCCGAATGTTTGTTTCAGTCGCGAGAAAAAACTTTCTACATAAGATCTTTTTCCGTAGTTTGTTTGCCTTTTCCACCTCTTCATTCCATCTTCGCTGTATGACTTTATTAGTCTAGTTGCAGCATTTCTCTCTGCCATACTTTGGATGCTCTGCTGCATTGTTTTTTTGGAGGAATTTTTGTCTTTATGCAGCATTCATCACACAATTTATAGAGTTTATGTCTGTCATATGCTCTGTCTGCATATAGTGCTTTTATGGCATGCTGAAAATTAACTCCTTTGAGTAAATCGCAAGCTCCATAGTGATCAGACCGTTACTGTATTCTGCAGCTATGGCTTTTTTGCTGTTTATATTCAACATTACATGCAATTTTCTTGTCTGTTCATAGCCACGATATTTTCTGTCAGCGCTATTTTCCTTGCTGTGTGTTGTTATAAATGCTGATGCTTGTGCTATCTATGGCAATTTCGATATCTTCCATATTATTTTTATCAATTCTGCAATCATTGATCTTAATATTAAGTTTTTTTTGAAGCTTGCGAATAGCTGATAACTGCCAAATCTCTTCCTATTTGCTGCAAATATCCTTTTATAAACCCGACTGTTTGTCTTAAGCCAATTCTAAAAAGATTAACGATTATATGCACTAAAATCACAACTTTATCACTATAAATATAGTTGCCGCCCTGCATTTTTGGACTATTTTCATACCAATTTTCGATAGCTTTATCGATGTAACGAAAAATATTTCCTCTTTTTTCTAGAAATTTGTTAGAACCTGTTAAGGATCTCGAAAATATGAGGTAAAATAAGCATAGTTAAGAAAGAGGTATATCTATGCAAAAAAGCTATCCAAGAGATATAAGTAAAGAACAATTTGAAAAAATTAGACCAATACTGG
>NZ_JAPQLK010000054.1:0-2012 GCF_028981785.1 Wolbachia endosymbiont of Drosophila leontia | reverse complement strand
CTCTTTTTGACTGGCCAGGGCTTTTTTTTAAATGTCTCTTTCCCTTGTTACTCTTGCTTTGTAAATCAAACCTCTCTTTGTCGTAAGGAGCCATGTTACCTCTACCTGGAAATGCATCTGCTGCCGACTTTTTTTCGTTGTGTTTCTTTATCCATTTTCCTAATAAACCACCCTTTATTCCTAAATCCTTTGCTATTTTTGTAATTGTTTGACCTGCCTTTCTTTGTTCATTTGCCAGTTTAACAGCTTCCAATTTGAATTCTGCTGTATATTCTCTTACCATTTCTAATCCTCCAAAATTTTATTTTACCCAAAAAAACTCTTTTCTTTCTCTCCACTTTTTCTGGGTAAGGTCACTCTATTTATAGTACAGATGAAGAGAATTGGATTTATATACCAGTGCCGAAAATAGTTGACAAAGATTGTGTATACTTATTACAACTGTTTGGGTACCAGAAGTTTTTACGGCAACAAAGTATGCACTAACTATAAGTAAGGAAGACTTTAAGCAGGCAATAAAAAAAATGAAGGAACGTTTAAAAGAGATTAAAGGAGAGAAGAAAAAGGTAAAAGGGAATACGGCAGAAAATGAATCTTATTACAAATAGCATAAAGGGCTTTTATTCTAGTGTTAAATCGGACCTAGATTGGCAAGCCAAACGTAGTCTTATTAGGACATTAGTAAAAGAAGTCAACATTGATCTTGATAAAGTAGATGTAGTATTTAAGATCAAAGAACTTGAAAACCCCGCCCAGAATGGACAAAATCAAAAGATGGTACATTGTCTAGGGGGTCTGGGCACTGGGATGACATCTTTTTTCTTGGTACAAATTACTCTTATGTCTCAATATTTGTACAGTTGTGTTATCGGCCGTTTGATGTTTACAACGCAGGAAGTTCATACGGTTGTAAGTCAAGCGGTAGGATGACAAGATTTTGCAAGGGTATTTTTTTTATAGGAGATTAATATGGAAATTTTTCTTGATAGCGTTGATTTAAATGAAATTAAAGAACTAAAGGAGTTCATTGACGGCATAACAACTAATCCTTCTTTAATAGCAAAGTCCGGGCGTAAAGATAAATACGAGGATTTAGTGCGTGAAATATGCTCTATTATAAAAGGGCCTGTTAGTGTTGAAGTTGTTGCAGATAGCCATGAAGAGATGATCACAGAAGGTCTGAATTTAGCAAAAATTGCTGATAATGTTGTGATCAAATTGCCTCTTATACATGAAGGATTAATTTCTTGTAAAAAGTTATGGACAGAGCATAAAATACCTGTTAACATCACATTATGTTTTTCTCCTGGACAAGCACTGCTTGCCGCTAAGGTCGGTGCTTGTTTTATTTCCCCCTTTGTTGGTCGCCTTGATGATATAAGCTATGATGGCTTATCGCTAATAGAAGATATATGTACTATATATTCTAATTACGGTTTTGATACTAAAGTTCTTGTTGCGTCAGTGAGAAGCCCAGCGCATGTAATAGAAGCTGCAAGGCTTGGTGCTGATTCAATTACTGTGCCAGCAAAAGTACTTAGACAATTAATTAATCACCCACTTACTGACCAAGGGCTAGCAATATTTGAAAAAGACTGGGGTGTAAAATAATAAACGGTTACAAATGAACATAAAAATTGGCGTATCCGTTCAGGCAATGGCGTCAACTTAAGAGCCTTCATTAGCAAACTCTCCTAAAGACATGATGGCGTTTGCTACCTTATTGCGGCTGCCCTGGTCGAATTTTAACTTTATAGCTAGCCCAAGAAAGGTTTCCCTACATCATACCGCCGAGGCGCTAACGAGTAGCGGAATGACGAATTTGTTGTTTTTCAAATTGTAGGTAAACCTAAAGCTATAGAAAAAAAGAAGAACCAGTTT
This sequence comes from Wolbachia endosymbiont of Drosophila leontia, assembly GCF_028981785.1. Lineage (NCBI taxonomy): Bacteria > Pseudomonadati > Pseudomonadota > Alphaproteobacteria > Rickettsiales > Anaplasmataceae > Wolbachia > Wolbachia endosymbiont of Drosophila leontia. Next base: position 131 of record NZ_JAPQLK010000054.1, on the reverse strand, counting down.
CTTAGAACCTGTTAAGGATCTCGAAAATATGAGGTAAAATAAGCATAGTTAAGAAAGAGGTATATCTATGCAAAAAAGCTATCCAAGAGATATAAGTAAAGAACAATTTGAAAAAATTAGACCAATACTGG
>NZ_JAPQLK010000053.1:0-5080 GCF_028981785.1 Wolbachia endosymbiont of Drosophila leontia | reverse complement strand
AATCAAGTTTCCTTGGTTTTGTTTTCTTTCTGCTACTCTCCAGTATTGGTCTAATTTTTTCAAATTGTTCCTTACTTATATCGCTTGGATAGCTTTTTTGCATAGATATACCTCTTTCTTAACTATGCTTATTTTACCTCATATTTTCGAGATCCTTAACAGGTTCTAAGATACAATACCTCAACTTATTTTATTTATAAAAAAGTTATAAATATATACCTTTTAAGTATTTACTTCTTACCCTTAATCAACTCTAAAGCCTTCTTCAAATCTATGCTTTCAATATCTGCACTCTTGCCCAAAGCAACGTTTGTTTTACCGCATTTTATATAGAATCCGTACCTACCGTTGCAGATAAAAACTTCTTTTCCCTTTTCATTAACCCCGAGAGATTTTAACTCTTTGCGTGGACTGTTTGCAATAATTTGTACAACTTCGCTCAATTCTGTATTCAGCACCTCTTTGGAGCTTTTCTTAAGAGAAAAGTATCTACCATCATAGAAAATATAGTACCCAAATCGCCCAAGGCCTATTTTTACTTCCTTTCCGGTTTCAGGGTGTTCTCCGATTACTTTTGGCAAGGAAAGTAACTGAGTGGCGGTGCTCAGATCAATATCATTAACATTTATATCTTTTGGTATAGAAACCGCCTTTTTCTTTTCTGACTCATTATTAAACTGCAGGTAAAGCCCAAAAGGACCTTTTTTAATTACTACCTCTTGTCCTGTTATATCATCTATACCTAAACTTTTTGGATATTCTGAATTGTCGTTACTACCTGTAATTTCTTTTGTATGGTTGCATTCAGGATAGTTAGAACATCCAAGGAACACCCCGGCTTTTCCAAAGTTCAATTTCAATATGCCACCCAAGCAATCAGGACATTTCGTATTCACCTCTTTTTTTCCTTCTTCTGAACAAAACCAATCGATTACCAAATCGTGAATGCCGCTGAAAACTTCATCATGCGTCATTTGCTTGACAGAGTTTACATGACCAAAAAATGGCACCCAAAAGTGGCCTAATTCTTTTTTCCAATCTGCATGTCCATTTGAAATTAAATCAAGCTTCTCTTCCATTTGTGCTGTGAAATCATACTCTACACAACGCTGAAAAAAAGTTTCTAAAAATATAGTAACGATTTTACCGCGGCTGCTTGGAATAAACCTTTTGCTATCCAATGAAACGTACTCACGATCTTGTAATACCGAAATAATTGTTGCATAAGTTGATGGTCGACCTATACCGATTTCTTCCATTTTTTTTACGATACTTGCTTCACTATAACGAGGTGGCGGTTGAGTGAAATGTTGTTTTGGCTCAACTGAAATCAGCTTACACGCTTCCCCTTCCTTCATGGCAGGTAGCAGGCCTTCATTTTCGGCTTCTATGTTATCTTGGTAGACTCTATAAAAACCATCAAAGAATATACTCGACCCACTTGCTCGCAGAACTACTTTTTGATCAGTAGAACTAATTTCAACTACCACTTGATCAAGGATCGCCGACTCCATTTGACTTGCAATGGTCCTTTTCCAGATTAAATCATACAATTTAAATTGCTCTGGCGTTAAGTAATCCTTAATACTACCCGGCGTTCTATTGATATCAGTTGGACGAATTGCTTCATGTGCTTCTTGAGCATTTTTGACCTTTTTTACATATTTACGAGGAGACTGCGGTAAATATTTATCACCATATAATGACTTAATTGATCCTCTAATTGAGTTTATAGCCTCATCTGCAATATGAAACCCATCTGTACGCATGTAAGTTATCAACCCTACAGTTTCACCACCAATATCGATACCTTCGTATAAATTTTGCGCTACTCGCATAACATTTTTCACGTTAAAATACAGCTTATTTACTGCATCTTGCTGAAGACTTGAAGTAATAAACGGAGGAAGCGGGTTTCTCTTAACTTGCTTGCATTCTACTGTGCTTACAGCATATTGCCTTGACTCAATCTCCCTGACTAAGTTTTTTGCTTCTTCTTCATTCTTAATATCAAATTTTTCTAGCTTTTCATTGTCATAGTGGCTTAGCATAGCAAAAAAAGCCTCATCTTTGCTATTTTGCATTTCTGCCTTTATGCTCCAATACTCCTGTGTTATAAACTTACTAATTTCATCTTCTCGTTCGCATATAATCTTTAATGCAACAGACTGCACTCGCCCTGCAGACTTGCTCCCCGACAATTTTGTCCACAGCAGTGGTGACAAGCTAAATCCAACTAGATAATCCAAAGCTCTACGTGCTTGTTGTGCACGCACTAAATCCATATTTATTTCACGTGGATTTTTTATAGCCTCTTGTACTGCTCCTTTTGTTATCTCATTAAAGACTACTCTATAAATGTTGTTTTCATTACTGATTGCTTTCTTTTCTTTTAATGTCTCTACCACATGCCAAGCCATTGCTTCCCCTTCTCTGTCTGGGTCTGTTGCAAGATATATATCTGATGCTTTACTTGCGGCTTTTACTAACTCTTTTATATACTTTTCTGCTTTTTCAATGGTCTCATACTTTATAGCAAAATCATTATCCGGATCGACGGAGCCGTTTTTTGCTGGAAGATCTCTTACATGTCCAAAGGATGCAGCTACTTTGAACTCTTTACCCAAATATTTACCTATCGTCTTTGCTTTCGCAGGTGATTCAACTATTAATAATGCCATATTGTCAATTATTTTAGTACTTAAAGATAATATGTTGAGAAATATACAATGAAAAGTAAAAAAATATTTTAATGGTTCTTGTGAATTTTACGAACCGGGTTGTGGGACCTTTTCAGAAAACCCTTGGACGTTGCTATTTTTAAGTGACTTTGAAGGCTCATTACAATAGTATATGATCGCAGCAGCAACCAGACAACAAGCTCCAACTGCTATTCCCACCGCTAACATTTCTAGGTGAACTGCAATAGCTACTCCTAAAGCAACCCCGGCTATTGCCAGTGCAGAAGCAGCCACACCAGGCAGTTTACTTCTCTTTTCACTTCGTGAACTTGGCTGTATATTATTGTTCTGGATGTCATTTTCTTGATCTGAAACTAGTATTTTAGTACTACCACTTTCAGAAGCTATGCTACTAGAGTTACCGTTGGTTGTTAAAAATTCTGGTTGTGTACTTTGTTGATTACCATTACTTTCGAGTTCTGAAGAAGCCTCACTATTACTTGCACCTATGTGTTTAATAATGCCAGTTATTTCACTTACAGGCTGAGGAACTTGCTCATCAACACTAGAAGAACAAGCTTGATCAATGTTTTGATCATCAGGGCTCTCGCTTGACAGGTTATTCTCTATAACCTTTGCAAACGCCCTTACTTTCAATGTAGGAGCATGCCTTTCTGCAAAATTTTCAAAATCTACGAAGTTAATTAGAGTGATTCCTCCATTTCCTAACTCTTTTCTAAAGTCATCTTTGTGAACTTTAAAAAAGTTTTCTATACCAGCAAATATCATTGCTTGAAAATCACGCCTATAATGCGTTGATAAAGCATCAATTAGCGGCTCATGATTGTGCAGAAAAATTTCTTTTTTTATTTCGTTAGCTTTATTAATTAGAGTATAAGCATATTCTGGATATTGCCTTTGTAAGCTTTTTTGGTTATCAAACTTATTGCGTATATCTTTATTTTTTTCCCATATGCTAGCTAGTTCATTAATGTTGCTTTCTTTTAAAAAGTCATATAGTGGCTTGTCTTCTTTTGTAAGTTTTTCAATCTCTTCCTTATACTTCCGAAGACCTTCTCTATAACTACTAGCTATATCACTATTATACTCTAGTTGAACGGAATCTTTTAACTGCAAATTATCTTGACTGATATGTAAACCAGCAGTTTCCAGTTTTGCTATATGACCTACCAGAATTTTTACCATCTTTATATGGTTATCGTTATTAGTATAATGGCGATTGTGGTAATTGTTAACAGCAGAACCTAACGATATACCTCCCTTTTTATCCCTTTTATCAATATCAGCTCCTCTATCCACCAGAGCTTTCACTATTTCTACCTGGCCACACTCAGCAGCCCAATGTAAAGGAGTTTGTCCATATTTATCTTCTTTATTAACATCAGCACCTTTGTCGATTAAAGCTTTTACTATCTCTACACGTCCCCTTTTAGCAGCCAAATGCAATGGCGTTCTTCCATCTGTGTTTTGTAAATTAACATCAGCCTCTGCTGCTAATAGAGCATTCACTGCATCTGTATGGCCATTTTCAGCAGCCAAATGTAAAGGAGTATCGTAAAGCCAACAATCTCTCACATCAACATCAGCCCCTGCTGCTAATAGAGCATTTATTGCATCTGTATAACCATTTTCAGCAGCCCAATGTAAAGGAGTCCATCCATTTTCACTCTTCGTATTAACACTAGCTTTACTTGCTATTAGAACTTCTACTATCTTTTTATGGTCATTTGCAATAACCCAATGTAAAAGGGCCCATCCATAATTCCATAAACCATCACTCGTATTAATATTAAATTCTTCTGCCTCCAATAGAGCATTTACTGCTTTTGTATGGCCATTTTTAATAGCCAAACGTAAAGGAGTTTCTCCATTATCATCTATTGCATCAATATCAGCCCCTTTTGCTAATAAAGCATTTATTGCACCGTATGGCCTGTTTCAGCAGCCCTATGCAAAGAAGTTTGTTCCTTCTTACTTTTTGCATTAATATTAACCCCCGCCCCCGCTTTTATTAGAGCATTTACTACCTCCTTGTGACCAATTTTGGCAGCCCAATATAAAGGGGTCAGTCCATTCATATCTTTCGTATTAACACCAGCTCCATTTGATATCAGAGCTTCTACTACCTTTTTGCAGCCATCCCTAGTAGCCAAATATAACAATGTAAGTTTAAAAGAGGCAAGACCTGTATATAAGGTGAATTTATAATTTATGTTAAATCTATCATTTTTCCAATCCTGGAATGTACTTAGAACCTGTTAAGGATCTCGAAAATATGAGGTAAAATAAGCATAGTTAAGAAAGAGGTATATCTATGCAAAAAAGCTATCCAAGAGATATAAGTAAAGAACAATTTGAAAAAATTAGACCAATACTGG
>NZ_JAPQLK010000052.1:0-21149 GCF_028981785.1 Wolbachia endosymbiont of Drosophila leontia | reverse complement strand
TAGATATACCTCTTTCTTAACTATGCTTATTTTACCTCATATTTTCGAGATCCTTAACAGGTTCTAAGGAGCTTTTCGAATACGCTCAGATCCTATTTTGCATATGCAACTTCTCTTACTTACTGACGATCCCGATTGATAATGTCCTGGCAGCAAAAGCTGTAAATTGTTTAGCATTGTCAAAGTTATCAACTGATGGCATTTCTGCGACAACAGCAACAGCAGTAAGATATCCTATACCTTTTATAGTCTTAAGGTTTTCCACCATATTTTTTAGATGTGGATAGTTATTTATATGCTCATTAATTTCTTTTTCGAGAACAATAATTTGCTCCTCTATTGCCAAAATTACTTTAGATATAGCTTCTTTGCAACTGGAATGCATATTTTTGTTTTCCAAGCGATTTGTCTGTTGCACCTTATCATCTTTTGGCAATTGCATGCAACGGTAAAGCTCCCTCAAATGCCTCATTTCAGGTGCAATGGGCTTCCAAAGAGCAGGTTTGTTGGCGATACAAAATCTAGCTATCATAGCTGCATCTGATTTATCTGTCTTATTTCTGAGCAGCTCACTTTTGCCAAAAGCTTTGATTTGGGCTGGGTTTACTATACTGACATTATGTCCTAAATCGTGCATAAAAGTAGCCAAATCTTCTCCATACCAACTAGTTGCTTCAAGACATAAATGAGTAAGATTTGCTCCATGGCCATTGCACCAAACTACAAGTTTTGCAAAACCATCTTGATTATTTTGAAAGACTTTGTGTCGTTTTTTACTGTCCACTAACAAACATCAAATTTCTTTTTTGAAATATCCACACCCAAAATAGCATTTACTTGCATAAAATTGCCTCCAAGACTATAAATAAACTGAGAGTTTAGACTAACCTTGTAATACGGGATATAATTCCAAAAGATACTGTTCAGTCTTTAACTCTATGGGAGGGAAGCAAAATCTGGCTTAATGGCATTAGTGTCGCATCAGCTTCACCCTCCCTTTGAGGTATTTTAGCTCTAATGCCTCACATCATAAAGATACAAGTGTCACGCACTGGCATGACACCCTTTTGGATAGAAACCAGTGTCAGGTACTCGGATGACACCATTTACAACCACTCTCCTACCCTTTCTAGCTGTTTATAGCTGTTAAATCTCAGGAATTTATCAAAATATGGAGAGGCAATAAAGGGTGTGGAATTACTTAAATAGTTAGATAAAAAACCAGGCAGATCATTTTTTAATTCTTGCATTTTGTATCTATAATTTTGTATAGAAATAACTTTTATTTTATCATAATCAAGTTTCCAATAAGCAAGTTCTGAGACTTCTCTTTTTGTTATATGTTCTACCGCTAAGGCTTGTAAAATTAATTGCGGAAAAAACCCCGACATCACTTCTTCATTGGAAGGTGGTGAACCAAGTTTATAGTCTATAATTGCTACTTGCCCACTTGATAGATACTCAACTCTATCACATCTTGCTGTCAGTGAAATTTCTTGTGGCTTATTTGTCATCCAAGCAGTTTCATACTGATCACAAGAACCAGTGTCACACGCTGGAATATGAAATATCGGACAGGAAAAGTTCTTTTCCAACTCAACATAATTGCTTCGAGTTTCATCAAATTCGACAAAAGATTGAATTATCTTTTGTAGTCTTACCCACCACATATTTGAAAAATTAAACTGACTAGTCGAGAATGCTTCTCGTGCAATGCTCATTGGAGATTTTTTGTTGCGCAAATATCTTGCAAGAATGTTGTGTACCATAGTGCCAAATTCCAATATCGATGGCTTAAAATTCAAGTCCCTTAATTGTTTAAGGCCCAGTATATACTCAACGTAAAATGAATAAGGATTACGAATTAGCTTTTCTATTGCACTGCAAGACATCACCTGCATTTTTTCTTTTCTAACTTCGGTTTGAGGTTTTGGCATAGGCTGAGTACATGGAACAGTACATTCAGGCGTATTTAATATCCTTAGCCAATCGCGATAAGGATATTTTGACCCCTGCAACAGAATTTCCAAACGCTGCAATAGCATTGGTTTTCTATGGCTTAGCGATCTTGTAATATAAACCTTACTTGCACAAAACAAATCGTGTAAAGTATAAAAAAAATACCCCTGCTCTTCTTGCGCAGAAGGAAGATTAAATTTTTCTCTCGTAAGTGCATTCAAAAGCGGACTTTGAAAGCTTGGCGCTTCATTAAATCCAGCAAGTATCACAACTTTGTTGTGATATAAGCTGAATTTATTCAAGTCACTTGCTACAGAGAAAAACTCTTTCTCTAAAAATAAGGTCAGAATTTGGCTATATAACTCTAAGGAGCATTTAATTTCTACACCCTCACATGCATTTGAAAAATTACAGGTAAAATTACCTATTTCACTATTTAGCTCTGAAAAATTTATACCAGATAATATATTAATACACTGCAAATGAGTTGCTACCACATCGAAAATAGAGCAATTTATAGAGCGAAGTAAAGGATTAAATATAACCTCTAACTTACTGATAATAAGTAATATATCTTCTTTGTATTTTAGCTTTTTATGGGCATTGATAGCATTTATAATATCGCTCAGGCCATTTGTACTAAAGTTGCGTAATACCTCTATTTCAAATTCAGATAAAATCCGAGTGTACTCTTCTTGAGTGTAACCAAAAGTCACTAGCCTATGTTTAAGGAGCGAAAGTAATGACACACTGCTCCAATTTGAGGTCAAAATTTCGATACTATAAAGCAGAAGCGTTATATAAGGGTAATTTTCCGGTATGGCACTGTGTTGCCTTGATAAACATGCTATACGAGCTGCAAGTAATTTATCAAAGACGACCAAAGAAATGTTTTCATAACCTTCATTTTCTATAATTAATGATGTCACTTGTGCTTCTTCCTCTCTGGAATCACAAGTGATGACTTCAATATTGCCAACATGTCCACTACTAACTTTGCTTAGATCGGCAGTTGTATCAAAGACGTAATCTAGATATTCCTCAGGACTTCCTGTTATTCCAGCCCTTTCTTCTGTCATCCAAGTAGCTGACACTGGGATGACACCAGAACACGCTTCTGGCAGAAAACTAACATCCCTTCTATCCACTTTTAAATAATCGAGTAGATCTTTCAGGTAATATTGATAGTGTTTTTTATCAAGCAATTTCCAGTCTTTCTCTTTAATTTTCAAATTCAGGTTAGGCAAAATTATTTTTCCAAATGGCAGATCATATATAGCCTTAATTAACGACTTATCCTTTCCAATTCCAACAAAGATTATATATTGGTCTTTTTGTAAAGAGGTTATCATACTGTTTATGTAATTACTCTTATGTTCTAATATATCTACTACTCCCAAATCTTTTAAAATTTTATTCCATGTTTCAATAAGTAAATTTATGAAACTTTCTATTTTTTTTGAATGTTCATCGAACTCTGCCATTTGGGTATACTGAATTTTATCAAGCAATGATGGCAGGCTATAAGCTAAATCAATTGGAAAATTATCATTATTTTTTCTATTCCACTCCAATATGAATTGAATGAGTAGCAGCGTCCTTTTTGTTGGCTTGATAACTTTGACTCTATCAAGATTTAATATTAAATCCTCCTCATCGATGTTCTCTAGCGAAACTATCTCTGGCAAAATTATGCATTTTTTAGCGTTATAATTCTTGAATGCACTCAGCAGCGCTATCACATCCCTCTTGCAAGGAAGTATGATCTTTACTTCAGGGATTTTTTCTCTTTCATATTCAGAAAATATATGCTGAACCAGCACATCGAAAAGGGATTCATCCACATTAACGGTAAAAACTCTTCCCACTAACAGTAACAATTAATACAATACTTTTATTGTATAGAAATTATTCAAAATATAAACGTGCTTGTATGCTATTATATATTAAAATCTTTTATAACATTACATGACAAACATCAGAATAGAAGTTTTAAATAAATGTGAGCAAGTTGGCTGCAGATGGTTAGTCAACGTTTACTTGATTTATATACACAAAGAATTACCACCAAAATTATATGAAGAAATTTGTGGGCTATTTTATAATAAAGTCATACAAGACTGCCGTTATTATTCCTACAACGAAAACCTTAAAGAAGTTCAATATGACTTCATAGAACCACAAGCTGAGTGGGGCTTGGAGATAAGCTTTTTACCTGGCATGACCGACAATGTAGGCAACACAGCGAAACAAATTGTTAGAGAATATTTAATAAACAAGGACTACATTGATGAAAATGTTTATATCAAAACAAGAAGTTCAAAATTGATTCTAAGTCAAGGGAATTTGCCAACTGAAGATGATATAAAACAAGAATTCAACCCTATCACTGAGTATTGCACGCTTATCTGTAAAAACTATAGCTGGAAATATTATGGTAAATCGAATACCCCACCTGGTGTCATCCCAGTGCCCAGACACTGGGATCCAGAAAATTTCAAGCAATTGTATAATGAAAACTGGATTCCAGTGTCAAGCACTGGAATGACAGGGGGGGAAACAGGAATGACAGAAGGGAGAGCTGGAGATACCCACCCCTGTGTCATTCCAGCGCGTGACCAGGAAAAAGAAAATGGATCCCAGTGTCGGAGCACTGGGATGACAAGAGAGGGCACTGGGATGACAGAAAAAAAAGCTGGAATGACAGGAGAAAGCACTGGAGTGATATCAAGTAGTAATGGAGCTAAATCTGTTGATTTAAATGTAAGTGACCAAGAACTTGAGAAAATCAGCAGAGATGGAATCGATGGTAACGGCACTTTAGGGCTCTCGCTGGCAGCAATGAGAGCTACAAAGGATTACTTTAAAAAACTTAATAGAAATCCATATGATATTGAACTTGAGTCCCTAGCACAAACTTGGTCTGAACATTGTAAGCACAACATTTTCTGCTCTCCTATTGATGAAATAAAAGATGGCTTATATGCACATTACATTAAGCGTGCAACGCGTGAGATAAATTCTGACATATGCGTGTCAGTTTTCTCCGACAATGCCGGAGGAATAATTTTTGATGACGATTACTTAATCGTAGATAAAGTTGAAACTCACAATAGCCCTTCAGCTCTTGATCCATTTGGTGGAGCAATGACTGGAGTGCTTGGAGTAAATCGTGATATAGTTGGTTTCGGTAAAGGCGCAGAGCCTATAATGAATACCTATTACTTTTGCTTTGCCAAAGGAGCAAAAGGCAAGTTTTATAGGGATAAAGAGCGCACTGATGAGATCTTACCGCCAAAATATATAATGAAAGAAGTGATTCACGGTGTTAATGTTGCTGGTAATTGCTCTGGTATTCCAACACAACTTGGATCGGTATATTTTGACGATAGATTTTGTGGAAAGCCGTTAGTCTTTGTTGGCAGTGTCGGAATTATTCCACGCAACATAAATAACGCACCTTCACACATCAAAGGGCCTAAAAACGGCGATAAAATCGTAATTATTGGCGGAAGAGTTGGAAGGGACGGAATTCACGGTGCAACGTTTTCCTCAGAGGCTTTGTCGGGAAACAGCCCTTCAACAATTGTGCAAATTGGTGACCCTATAACACAAAAAAAATTATCCAACGCCGCCTTGGAAGCAAGAGATCTTGATCTTTATAATGCAATAACGGATAATGGAGCAGGCGGTCTATCATCATCTATTGGTGAAATGGGAAAAGACGGATTTGAAGTTGATTTGAGCAAGGTTCTCCTTAAAAACGATGGTATGGCTCCGTGGGAAATATGGATATCAGAATCACAAGAGAGAATGACCTTAGCAGTGCCAGAAGAAAATCTCCCTATGTTTAAGCAAATCATGAAAAAACATGATGTGGAGGTTTGTGTGATTGGAGAGTTCAATGGGAGTGGTAAAGCTGTTGTTAAATGTCCTAAAGGGAAAGTAATAATGGATATCGGAACTGAATTTCTGCATGATGGTAATCCTAAAGTGCATTTACAGACAAAGCCGTGGTCTAAGGAGTCTGCTGTATCCTTTCCTGTCATCCCAGTGCTTGACACTGGGATCCAGCAGGTAAAGCCTGCAAACATTTTACGCCAAAACTCATCTAATGGTGGAATTGAATGTGAAATGGATTCCAGTGTCAGCTACTTGCATGACACCCTTTGCGTGTCAGCTACTTGCATGACATCAAGCCAAGAAACTGAACTAAAAGAAATGCTGAGCAGACCAAACATTTGCAGCAAAGAGTTCATAGTGGTGCAATATGATCATGAGGTTCAAGGATCGTCGGTGTTAAAACCACTGCAAGGCAAGGGAAGAATGTGCAGCGAAGCTATTGTCTCAAGGCCTGTTCTTTCTTCAAATAAAGGTGTTGTAAAATCGCAAGGATTTGGCTCAAGTTATGGAGAAATTGACACCTACCACATGGCAGCATGTGCAATTGACACCGCGATACGCAACTATGTAGCCGCAGGAGGAAATATAAATCATCTAGCGTTGCTCGACAATTTTTGCTGGTGTGATGCTTATAATCCAGAAAGGCTATGGCAGCTAAAGAGAGCTGCAGAGGCTTGTTACGACTTTGCAACTGCATTTAAAACACCATTCATATCCGGAAAAGACAGTATGTTCAATGACTTCAAGGGATATGATGAAAATGGCGAGAAAGTGATAATCTCTGCACCACCTTCATTACTCATCTCAGCAATTGGAATTATAGAAAATATTGAAAATGCGGTATCGCTTGATGTAAAAATGCCAGGGGACTTGATATATGTGCTTGGAGAAACACTTGATGAACTTGGTAGATCTGAATATCAGTTATATGGTGGAATAGGTAATAACAACGTACCAAAAGTTGATGCAAAGAGCGCTAGGAAGTTGTATGAGCGTTACAACCAGGCAATAAAAGATGGCATAATTGCCTCTGCAATTGCACCAAACTTAGGCGGATTAGTTATTGCTCTGGCAAAATCGCTAATTGCAGGAGACCTTGGTGCTGAAATCGATCTTTCACTAGTGCCAATAGGAAAAATACAAAATACAGACATAATAAACAAGATAATAATGTTTTCTGAATCGCAAAGTAGAATTTTGGTTACTATTGCACCACACAATCAGAAGAGGTTTGAAGAATTATTTGAAGGTGCAGTTTATTCATGTATTGGCAAAGTAACAGAGAAAAAGGTGCTAAACATAAAGGATGTTTTAAAAGTAGATCTGAAAGATGTGGCATGCTAATATAAAATATTTTTCTTATTATGCTAAATAACTCTTTTACTATATGTAATGTTTATTTAGAATGAATGTATGTTATTAATTTTGGGTAGGTAATTATGTCTATTTTATCGATACTCCTGTTTATCAGTCTTTCTTTACTCAACACTTCAAATAAATTGATGATATGTGCTGCCTTATTTGTGGGAGCTGCTTTAGTTGTAAATTCAATAGTTGAATTTTATGGCAAAAGTAAAGCTACGTACAGTTTAATAGTGTGTACAGTGCTATGTTGTGTTTTTAAATGGCAAAGTTTTAGTTTGATGATATTGATTTCATATACTGCAATTTTAGTCTCTCTTCTCTCAAGCATAATTATTTTTGAAAAATTGAAGTCCAAGTTGAATTTTCATATGGCAAATTTCATTACTTTAATTATAGCATCAGTGGTTGATAGTGCCGTTGTATGTGTTGGATTACTATACAAATTTTCTGCAGGTAAATGCCTATCAGTATATACTAGAGACTTAATTTTTAAGTTTTCTTATGCGTCAGTATTGAGCATCTGTTTGTTTGTAGGAATGTATTTATTTTGCTTGGCAAACAAGAAGTATTTTAAGATTTCCACGTAACCTGTTTTCTGATATAGCTAAACTGACTTTGGGTCCTAGGGGTGTATTTGGTGCGTAGCAACAGTTTAGAATTTATAGGTAGCCTAAACCCACAACTGTACAAACATTATGATTTGAGCCTATCAGGGGGGTGTCATTCCTGTCTGGAATCCAGAAAAAAGAATGGTGTCATCCCAGTGCTTGACACATAGCTGTACGAACATTCATTTTTGAAGGTAAATTGCACAGCAAATGGTGTCATTCCAGTCTGGAATCCAGAAATTTTGCTTATAACTGGGCTGATGAGCTAAAGGTAGTTGTCTTACGCTAAAACAAACGTTTTTAATTAAGTTGCATAGAACCAGTGTCTGGGCACTGGCCCACTGGTGGGAATTGCTCCTAAACTACAACGTTCGTACAGCTATGTGCTTGACACTGGGATGACATCATAGGGGCACTGGCCTACTTAACCGTCATACCGTCGCGGTATCTCAGCCGCTAACAAGTAGCGGAATGACGATTTATCAAACGCTGCTTAATTTTCCGTAACAGTTGAAAAAATCAATAGAAAATCAATATATCACTATAAATTCACGTATTTTGAGGCTATAATGGTTAATACGCTATATGGTATAATATGGACGATTTTATCAGAGTTAAGGGCGCAAGGGAACATAATCTGCAAGGTGTAGACGTCAATATACCGAAAAATAAGCTAGTTGTTATAACTGGGCTAAGTGGTTCTGGCAAGTCTAGCCTTGCATTTGATACGATTTATGCAGAAGGCCAACGCCGGTACGTTGAAAGCCTGTCAGCTTACGCGCGTCAATTTCTCAACATTCAGGATAAACCAGATGTTGAGTCGATTACAGGTCTCTCTCCTGCAATATCTATCAACCAGAAATCGATCTCAAAAAATCCAAGGTCAACAGTTGGAACTGTTACCGAAATTTACGATTACTTGCGCTTAGTATATGCACGAATAGGAGTTCCTTATTCACCTGCAACTGGATTACCAATAACAAAACAAACGGTGTCTCAAATTGTAGATACTATAATTGCGTTACCTTTGGAAACTAAGATATATATACTTGCCCCTGTTGTGCGTGGTAGAAAGGGAGAACATCTTAAAGAGATATTGGAAATTAAGAGACAAGGTTACGTAAGGTTCAAAATAGATGGTGAAGTGTACAATGTAGATGACTTGCCTAAACTCGATAAGAACAAGAAACACGACGTTTTTGTGGTTGCAGATAGAATATCAATATTGGGCGATATAGGAAATCGGCTGCCAAGTAGTATAGAATCCGCACTAAAACTTGGTAATGGTCTAATGTATGTAGAAATAGTAAACCTACCTGACAACCATAATTCCGAGTATAAAAATGGTCAAATTCTGACTTTTTCAGAGAATTTTGCATGCCCCGAGTCTGGTTTCACTCTTGAGGAAATAGAACCAAGATTATTTTCTTTTAACAGCCCTTACGGTGCATGTGGTTCGTGTAATGGGCTTGGTAAAAAGCTGGCTATTGGTGTGAAGCTGATAGTGCCAGATGAAACTCTTTCAATATCTGAAGGCGCTTTAAAGCCAGTGGGATCAATGTTCCGTCAAGTGCACACAGGTTATAGATTTTTAAAAAGTGCAATTCTATCACTGGCTGAAAATTGTAAATTTAGCCTTGATGTTCCGTGGAAGAACATAGATCAAGAAGTAAAAGATATGATACTCTTTGGCTTCGGTAAATTTCAAGGTTTGGTCAGTATCTTAGAAAACCAGATGGATTATGATGAAACGCTTGTTGAGCGATATTGCTCTGTTACTCACTGCAGAGAATGCACTGGCTATAGATTGAGAAAAGAAGCGCTTACAGTAAAAATTGATAGCAAACATATAGGTGAAATATCAGGGCTTAGTATCGATGAATCCCTTAAGTGGTTTGAAAATTTGCCAGACAAGCTCACAGAACAACAGAAGCAAATCTCAAATAAAATACTAAGTGAAATAATCAAGAGGCTAACATTTTTAAAGAATGTAGGGTTGAATTACCTAACGCTTGATCGAGAATCTAGCACTCTCTCTGGCGGCGAGAGTCAGAGGATCAGACTTGCTTCACAAATTGGCTCTGGTTTAACAGGAGTGCTGTACGTGCTTGATGAACCCTCGATAGGCCTTCATCAATGCGATAATGATCGGTTAATTGCTACACTGAAAAACTTGAGAGACACGGGTAACACTGTAATCGTTGTTGAGCATGATGAAGATACAATAATGGCTGCTGATTATGCGATTGATATTGGTCCTGGAGCTGGCGTAAATGGTGGAAAAGTTGTTGCAGAAGGAACACCAGACCAGGTGCAAAGAAATTCGGGGAGCATAACAGGGCAATATTTGAGTGGAGAGAAAAAAATTTTAATTCCAAGGAGAAGAAAGCAAGCAACTCAGTTCATAAAAGTAATAAATGCATGTGAAAATAACTTAAAAAATGTGAACGTTAAATTTCCTATAGGGAATCTTATTTGTGTTACTGGAATATCAGGAGGGGGAAAATCAAGTTTAGTCATAGAAACGTTATATAAATATTCAGCACATAAGATACATCATTCGTCTGCAAGGTATGGTCAGTGTGATAGAATAGAAGGCCTTGAATATATAGATAAAGTTATAGAAGTTGATCAGTCGCCAATTGGTAGAACTCCTGCGTCAAATCCAGCAACATATGTTGGTATGTTCACTCATATAAGAAATTGGTTTGCAGGTCTTTCGGAGTCAAAAGCAAGGGGATATAATATAGGCCGGTTTTCATTTAATACCAGAGGGGGAAGGTGTGAGGCTTGTAAAGGTGATGGGCACTTAAAGATAGAGATGCATTTTCTACCGGACGTTTATGTGAAGTGTGAGCAGTGTAAAGGGCGAAGGTATAATCGGGAAACATTGGAAGTTACTTATAAAGAAAAATCAATCTCTGATGTCCTTGATATGACGATAGATCAAGCTTGTGATTTTTTTGAAAACCTTCCAATGGTAAAAGAAAAGTTGATTTCTTTGCAGGAAGTGGGGCTTGGCTATATAAAACTCGGACAGTCGTCAACAACGCTGTCTGGGGGTGAAGCACAACGAATAAAGCTGTCCAAGGAGCTATCAAAACGATTTACCGGAAGAACATTGTATATTCTTGATGAGCCAACAACTGGATTACACTTTGAAGATATAAATAACTTACTAAAAATACTCCATAGATTAGTCGATCTGGGAAACACTGTTATAGTTATCGAGCACAATTTGCACGTTATAAAAACTGCAGATTATATAATAGACATCGGACCAGAGGGCGGAATAAAAGGCGGAGAAGTGATTGCTACTGGAACTCCAGGAGAAGTGGCAAAAATTCCAGAAAGTGTTACAGGCAGGTATCTTAAAACGTATTTATTATAAACTATTTCTTAATTATATTAGGCTAGGTTGCATATTTATGATTTGGAGATAAGAATGTCAGTATATCGATACTTTAGAAGGTACGTTGAATATGGAGTTGTACCTGCTAAGAAAGCAGAAGATAACACACTAGTTCCAGAAAATAGTTTCTATAAATCTGTACGTTACGTTGATAATGTGCTAGGACCTGTGAAAGATGTAATTTGTGGAGTTGAGAGTAAAGACAATTATAACAAGTATTATCAAGATAATGATAAACGTGGGTCACAGGGCAGAGAAAGTGTATTCATTGTGTGCACTTGGTGCTATTTTAGCAGCCAACATAATATTGCAACCTTTATGTTTGATACTATAACTAAAGTGACTTAGGTTTACCGACGATTTGATAAACGACAAATTCGTCATCCCGCTGCTTGTTAGCGGGATCTAGAGATACCGCGGCGGTATGACGTAGGAAAACCTGACTTGCACTAGCTACAGCACTCAGCAGTGGCTCAGTTTGAACTATATTGAAATGAAATAAAAAGTGAAAGAGTGTAAGCTTAAGTTACTTTAGCTATACTATATAAATTATTTTATAATATATTTAATGAGTTGTGAACCTTCTCTTGCTAAAAAAAGCTACAAATCTCATATTTCCAAGCGTATGCGTAAGTTGCGAATGTATCATTGATGAAAATCTTAATCTGTGTAGTGAATGCAACAAAAAAATCAATTTTCTAACTAAGCATTACTGCAATGTTTGTGGCGTAGTAATCTCAGACAATACTTATACGTGTGGTAAGTGCATCATCAATCCTCCACCGTTTAAAGTATTAAGATCAGTTTTTGCTTATGATCAACATAGTAGAAACATGATTATAAATTTCAAATTTTTTGATAATTTGAATTACGTAAAAATCTATGCAAAGTGGATACACCAAGCTAATCAGGATACATTTCAGAACGCAGAGGTCATAATTCCTATACCGTTACATAAAATGCGCTTGTTTAAACGTAAATATAATCAAGCAGCGTTGCTTGCAAAAGAGTTGAGTAAGTTGTCCAATTTATCCTATACGCCATTTGCAATAAAACGCCTTCGCCATACTGTGCCTCAAGCTGGTCTTTCACTTAAACAGCGTGAAAAAAACTTAAAGAAGGCTTTTAAAATAAGCAACAAGAAAATTATCAAAAATAAAATCGTGATATTAGTTGATGATGTGGTAACAACCGGAGCAACTGTAAGATCTTGCTCTTAGGAAATTTTAAACTCCGGTGCAAAAGAAGTGAGAGTGCTATCACTTGCAAGAACGGTAAATGATTGTGAAACTATTACGTAAAAATCTTGACTTGTTTTTGTTTTATCTATAAAATAACTTATAGCAAATAGTTGTTGGAGAGCTTATGAGTATAAAAGAGCAAGAAATTGATGCCATATTCCAAGAAATAGAGCAAGAATCAAAAGAAAGTGACATAATTGAAGAAATTAAGCAAAAGCTGCTCGTATGTAACCAAGATACATACAATCAGTGGAAAAGACTTAATTTTCACATAGATCATTTATTTGAAATACGGCAAGAGATTACCCATGCTTCTAGGTATTATACTACTGCGTTAAATATTGCTGCTCATAAAGGCTTAGTAAAAACAGTAAGACGTCTACTGGAGAAAGGTGCAGAGGTTAGTACACGCGATGGTGGTAGACACACTGCTCTGCATTGTGCCGCTAACAGCGGTAATACGGAAATAATAGAATTACTACTGGAGCAAGGAGCATATATTCACTCATGTTCTAAACTTGGCTCAACACCGCTGCATTTTGCTGCTACTAATAATCATATAAATGCAGTGAGGTGCCTGTTAAATAAAGGAGCTAGTCCTTTAGCACTAGATAATAATAATTCCATTCCCAGTATGTTTGCTACAGACAAAGAGGTGATTGCTGTCTTGGAGAAAGCAGAAGAAGAGAAGCCTAAGGAAAATGCTGCAAAGGAGGCAGAGGAAAAAAAACATCAGGAAGAGGCTGCTGCTTTAAAGAAAGCAGAAGAAGAAAAACATAAGAGAGAAATGGAATGTAAGAAAAAAAGGCAAGCAAAAATGATTGCTGTAGGTGGTATTGCAACTGCATTGATAGTGGCGGGTATTGGATACATTGTTGAATTACCTATACTAGTATAGCCTTTCTTATAATAGTCCGAATGCGATAAGATATGTGTTTATGGCTATAGCAGGCCAGTAGCATATTACGGTCTGTTCGGATTATTGTAAAAAGAGCTATAACTATTGGTATATCTGTATCCATTGCATTAGTACCTGTTTGCATTGCGTACGTAATGTCAAAAACTAACACTAAAATGGAAGAAACAGAGAGTTTTGTGCAGAAAGTTGGCCAGAATATATAGGTCAAGATGCAACTTTATTTTTAATAACCTCAACATCGCTAAATTCAAAAGTTTGGTTGCCTATAATTTGAAATTTCTCATTTCCCTTTCCTGCAACTAGCAGAATCATACCCTCGTTATAGGCAATATCTACGCCTTTCTCTATAGCTTCTCTCCTACCTCCTATCTCCAGTGCATCAGGGCAATGTAGCAAAATATCGTGGCGAATTTTTGCCGGATCTTCATCACGCGGATTATCATCTGTAATTATTACTTTATCTGCATACATTTGTGCTATTTTGCCCATTTCTGAACGTTTCGTCTGATCGCGATTTCCACCGCATCCAAAAACTAGAATTATTTTTTTGTTGATATGCCATTTTAAAGACAATAGGGCTTGTTTAAGCGCACTTGGAGTATGAGCGTAATCCACGAATGCAAAAGGTTTCACTTTTTCCATTCTTCCTGATGGAGAAATGAGTTTTTCTACGCATATTTCTCTGTAATTTAATCCAGATATACCGATTGCACATAGCAGATTATATGCTTGAAATTTTCCTAAAACTGGGAAAAATGTATTGTAAATTTGGTTATCAATTTTTACTGTAAGATGTTGACCATTAGGGGTTGGTGTTTGCTCTAATAAAGTAATATCAGAGCCTTTTTTTCCATAAGTCACAACTTTATTACTGCGTTTTTCAGCTATTTTAAGCAATGCGCCGTATTCATCTATATCCGCATTTAAAATCGCTGTTTTTCCTTCTGGTAATACTTCGTAAAATAACCTTTTTTTGGTTTCTAAATATCCACCAAGACTTTTATGGTAATCTAAATGATCTTGCGAGAAATTAGTAAAAGCTGCAGCACTCAACTTTAATCCATGGATTCTGTATTGATCAATCCCATGACTTGATGATTCCAACACTAAGCGTTCTACACTTATACCACGCAATGTTGCGTAAAGGTCTTCTGCACCTGGAGTGGTAAGGCTGTTGCTATTACCTTTTCTGCCATTATTGATGCATGTTCCAAGTGTTCCAATAGACGCAGCATTATAGCCAGAGTTTTGCCAGATCTGGCGGCAAAATTCTACTACTGAAGTTTTACCATTTGTACCAGTTACAGCAGCAACATATTTGGGCTGTTTGAATTGATAAAACCTGCTGACTATTTCGCTGTATATTTCTTGAGGGTTTAGGTGTTCAAGCACTGCAAAACCCGGAGTACTTGTCATGCAAGTAGCTGACACTGGAATCCAGTTTTTATTATACAATTGCTTAGTGTGTTCATTTACAATTAAATTTTCTGGATCCAAGTAGTCAAGCACTGGGATGACATCTTTCTTGGCCCCTTGTATCACAACGTCTACACAGTTGTGTACGTAACACTGTGATTCAGTAGGAAGGATATGGATTCCAGTATCGCATGTTGCGTATTCTTTACTCCTTTCTGACATACAAACAAAAAGATAACCTTCCTTGACTCTCTTGGGATTACATGTAACGCCCTTGATTTCAATATCAAAGTTAACATCAATAATGTTATGCAGTAATTCTCTCAGTTTCATCTGCCAGCTTTGATATTCAAACATGGCAGTCTTGCTAGTGCAGCATTTAAATCAGAGATCAAATCTTCAGAATCTTCTAGTCCACAAAATATCCGCATGAAACTTCCACCATAATCTGAATTCATTACAGATCTTGACATAGATCTACGATCTATTGGTAATATCAAACTGTCACACCCTCCCCAAGAAGCACCAATACTAAAAATTTTCATATGATCAACCATGCAGCTTAGTTCTTCACATGAATATTCTCTATCCAGTATTATACTAAATACGCTACTTGCTCCTTTGAAGTAACCTTTCCATAATTCGCGTTGAGGATGGGAGGGAAGTGCTGGATACAAAACTTTTTTGATTTTTGAATGTTTTTCTAGCCACTTTGCCACTTCCATTGCTGTATTTTGGTGCCTTGCCATACGTGCATGCAGTGTTCTTAGTCCCCTATGTGCAAGGTAGCAGTCGTGCGATTGAATGGTTACTCCATAATTTTTATAGCTCTCATAAAGCAATTTAAAAGTTTCACCTTCAGCAACCATAGCTCCCATCACTAAATCTGAGTGACCGGCTAGATACTTTGTCACCGCATATAGTGCAACATCAACTCCATAATCAAGCGGCTTAAATAACAAAGGAGTGGCCCATGAATTGTCACAAACGGTTACAATTCCACGTTCTTTAGCAACTTTTACTATATGCTCTATATTCGAAATCTCAAACGTTACAGAACCAGGAGTCTCGATCATTATCAATGAAGTATTACTCTGAATTAAATCAGCTATATCCTGTGTTGGATCATAAAAAGTTACTTCTGTTCCTCTTTTTGGTAGCTCATTTTCTGCAAACCTCCTAAGCCTATAATAACTATTATCTTGAATTAAAACGTGCGAGCCTGCTTTAGCGAAAGTTAGAATAGCAAAAGTAAGTGCAAATAGTCCGGAAGGATAAATAAGCGCTTGTCCACTCCCTTCAATTTCAGCCAGTGCATTTGAAAGATAATGAACAGTAGGAGTACCAACATTACTGTAGCTATAATCCCTTGCAACACCATCGTTGATTACATCGTATATACTTTCTCCATTTGCTGCATTTAAGTAGTCCTTGTAAGTAGGGAATAATATGGTAGAAGAATGATAAACTGGCGGGTTCATGGAACCTTTATAGTCATTAAATTTTCTTCCTGCTTTAACTAATATAGACTCTTCCTTCACATTTTTATTATTTATTTTTTAAATTGTACTCATCTTGCGTATATAAGTGAAGAGAAATTGCATGTATTAGCTCTATCTCACCCTTCAATAACTCATAAATCAACTTGTGTCTTTTTAGAACGCTCATTCCAATAAAGCCGTCAGATATTAATATTAATTTAATGTGCGAAGGTAATGTTGAAGATGAAGCAAAATAATGATCAGCATGCTTTGCTGATTCATCGATAATGTTGATATCAATTACATCTATCGAATCGCGTATCTTTTCTTCTATTGCTTTAATAATATCCATAATGGTTTCTTTAAGCAACAATATGCTCCTCTTGTCATCCCAGTATCAGCTACTTGGATGACAATCGCAATTACTTATTCTCTTCTTTATTATCTATGTCTTGATAATCAGAATCTACTACTTTTTCCTCTTTATCATTTGGATTTCCTTCTGATGAAAAGCCATTTTCAGCACTATTTTGTTGAGATGCTTGATACATAGCTTCTCCAAGTTTCATAGATAATTGAGAAAGATTAGTGACTTTCTGCTGTATTGAATCAGCGTCATCAATGTTATCAGATTTACTAACTTCTTTTAATTCGTTAACTGCATTTTCAATAGCAGATCTATCTTCTGGTGAAACTTTATCACCATACTCTGTCAGAGACTTTTCTGTAGAATGGACTAAGCTATCCGCTTGATTCTTCACTTCAATAAACTTTTTGCGCTTTTCATCTTCTTGCGCTTTTTCTTCAGCTTCTTTTACCATGCGATTTATTTCACCATCAGATAAACCACCTGAAGATTGAATGCGTATTTTTTGCTCTTTTCCAGTAGCTTTATCTTTTGCAGAAACGTGTGCTATTCCATTTGCATCTATATCAAATGTCACTTCAATTTGTGGCCTTCCGCGCGGAGCAGGAGGTATCCCTTCCAAACTAAACTGACCGAGTAGCTTATTATCAACTGCCAGTTTTCTTTCACCCTGATGCACCTTAATTGTAACAGCTGTTTGGTTATCTTCTGCAGTTGAAAACACCTGAGATTTTTTAGTAGGAATTGTAGTATTACGCTCAATAAGCGGAGTGAATACTCCTCCTAGAGTTTCAATACCAAGAGAAAGTGGGGTCACATCAAGTAGTAACACATCTCTTACATCACCTTGAATGATCCCCGCCTGTATTGCAGCTCCAATTGCTACAACTTCATCAGGGTTAACTCCTCTATGTGGATCTTTGCCAAAGAATTCTTTAGCTTTCTCTATGACTTTTGGCATACGAGTCATGCCACCAACAAGAACCACTTCGCCAATTTGACTAGCAGATAAACCAGCATCCTCAAGAGCTTTTTTACAAGGAGCCATAGTTCTTTCGATTAAATCATTCACTAAGCTTTCAAGTTTTGCTCTCGTTAATTTCATATTTAAGTGTTTTGGACCACTTGCATCAGCTGTAATAAACGGTAGATTTATTTCCGTTTCCATTGCACTTGATAATTCAATTTTCGCTTTTTCAGCAGCTTCTTTGATTCTTTGCATAGCCATTGGATCATTTTTCAAATCAATGCCATTACTTTTCTTGAATTCATCTAGTAAATAACTCACTACTCCATTATCAAAGTCTTCACCTCCAAGATGGGTATCACCGTTTGTTGCTTTCACTTCGAAAACTCCATCACCTATTTCAAGTATTGAAACGTCA
Source organism: Wolbachia endosymbiont of Drosophila leontia (assembly GCF_028981785.1). Classification (NCBI taxonomy): domain Bacteria; kingdom Pseudomonadati; phylum Pseudomonadota; class Alphaproteobacteria; order Rickettsiales; family Anaplasmataceae; genus Wolbachia; species Wolbachia endosymbiont of Drosophila leontia. The sequence continues at coordinate 3,093 of NZ_JAPQLK010000052.1, read as the reverse complement.
AATGTACCACCACCAAGGTCATATACTACTATTGTGTGCCCATGTTTCTTATCAAGACCATAAGCAAGTGCTGCAGCAGTCGGTTCATTTACTATTCTGAGTACATTTAATCCGGCAATTTTTCCTGCATCTTTTGTTGCTTGACGTTGAGAGTCGTTGAAGTATGCTGGCACTGTTATCACAGCATCTTTTACTTCCTCTCCAAGATAAGCTTCTGCTGCCTCTTTCATGTTTTGTAGTATAAATGCACCAATTTGACTAGGAGAATATTCTTTATTATCAGTTGTTTTAACCCATGCATCACCACTTTTTGCTGCAAACACTTTGTATGGTACACTTAGATTTTTCATCTCAGGATCACTATATTGACGGCCTATTAATCTCTTAGTAGCAAAAAAGGTATTACTTGCATTGGTGGTTGCTTGCCTTTTTGCTGGAGCACCAATCAACCTTTCTCCTGAAGAAGTCAATGCAACTATAGATGGAGTAGTTCTTGCCCCTTCTTTATTTTCTATTACCTTTGTATCCTTGCCCTGCATTATTGCAACACAAGAATTTGTTGTTCCGAGATCTATGCCTATTGCTCTTCCCATAATGAGTACCCCATTGTAAATATTATCTGATATAAGAATATATAAGTATAGGGCTCATTAATTACAAGCCCAATTTAGGTTTCTAATTAGTTATTAGAACTTAAAAGGCGCGAAAGCCACTTAGTCAGCCAAAAATTGCCTCGTAGTTTATTTGAATTATCAGCTTCTTCATTGCTGCTATCCCCAATTTGGTATCCAGAGTTCTGTAATGGCTTATAACCGTTTAAATTAACATCATCTCCTTGTTTTAAAACAAATGTATTTATATCTAAACTGTTATCAATACTAACGTTCAATGTAATATTAAACTCTTTTTCGATTGTAGAAACTGTATTGCGTTTGTTATTAAAAATGTGCGCTATAACTGCACTGTGTGCTACTAAATCAAAAGACTTATTTCGATTCTTGTTAGCAATATATTGTAAATCCCTTAGTATTGATGAAACAATTGCTTCGTTTGATTTTACTCTTCCAGCACCTTTGCAGTGTAAACACTCTGTAGTATTAATTTCTTGTATGTTTGGTTTAATTCTTTGTCTTGAAAATACCATTAAACCAAAGTCATTTATGTAGCTAAATTGAACTTTAGCTTTATCATCTTTAAACGCTTGCTTTATAGCAGACTCAACAGCTCTGCAATACTGATATTTCAACATATCAATAAAATCGACTACTATTAATCCTGATAGGCCCCTAAGATTCACCTGTCTTGATATTTCAGGTACTGCTTCCATGTTGGTTCTATAAGCTGTTTCTTCTATGCTATCTTCTCCTGTCATCTTTCCTGAATTCACGTCTATCGAAACAAACGCCTCAGTTAAAGTTATTATCAAAGACCCACCAGATGGCAATTCTACTCTATTGCTATATAACTCAGAAATTTGATCTTCGATTCCGTAGTAAGTAAAGATCGGAGCATAACCTCTATACAATCTATAGCGCAACTTACTACCCTTTAGTGCATTGTTAGCATATTGCCTAACTGCCTCAAAAGCTTCCTTTCCAGACACTATAACTTCTATACCATCGCTACAAAAATCACGAACAGATCTCATAATTACATCTGCTTCATTGTAAATTAATGATGGAACGTTTACAGAGAAGGCATTTTTTTGAATGCTCTGCCATAATGAGGATAAGTAATTGTAATCCTGCTCAATTTCTTTCTTATTTTTTCCTGAACCAACAGTCCTTACTATCAAACCTGACCTTTTTGGCAAGTTTATTGAACTCAGTATCTCCTTTAACTGCTTTCTGACATTAGCATCTTCAATTCTGCGAGACACTCCACCTTTACTCATGGAATTTGGCATGAAAACACAGTATCTACCCACTAAAGTTATGTATGTTGTAAATGAAGCTCCTTTATTGCCTCGTCCCTCTTTAGTTAGCTGAACCAATACTTTTTGATTTACTGAAATAACACCTTGTAATTTGTATTTTTTATATAAAGGTACCTCTCTTACAAAACCACTACCTGACTCGTTGACATTCTTACTAGCTGCAGAATCTGAAGAGACATTTGCTATGGTATCGTTCCCTTTTTCTGTATAATCGTCATTTGAGTAGCTCTCAAAGATAGTTTCCTTTTCTTTTTCTGGAATATTGAAGTAATCTAGAGATATCTCGGAAAAAGACAAAAAACCTTGCTTATTTTTTCCATATTCGATAAATACGGCTTGCAAAGAAGGCTCTATACGCTTTATATAGGCAACGTATATATTACCTCTTAATTGTTTTTTTTCCTTGAATTCTTGTTCAAATTCTACAACCTTATTATTAACTGACAAGGCAACTCTTACCTCATTAGAACAGGTGGAATTTTCTATCAATAATAACCTTTTACCACTATTTACCACTTATTTACCGTTTGCTTTTCATTTTGAAGTTAACTCCATGCTACTTAATGCACTGTTGATTGTCAAGAATTTTACGATCTGCATTATTCGGTTGACTTTTAGTGTTTTGCGTAATAAACTCGCATAGAATTTATTATATCATTGTAAGTATGGCGAAAAAAAATGCTTCTTTGCTCGTTAAGTTAGTTAGCACTGCAATCAAGACAACAAAAACTAGTGAAGAAAAATCAACAGGTTATTTTTATGTAAAAAAGCGTAATCCAAAAAAGCTTGCCAAAAAACTGGAGTTTAGGAAGTATGACCCAGTAGTCAGAAGGCATGTGTTATTTAAAGAAGAAAAACTAAAGTAATTTTTTTATAAGGGATTTTATTATTATGAAAAATTTACAATTAAGTTATCCTATAACAGTAGAGTTGGGGGATGTGAAAGATACAAAACTGAAATTAATAAAGGTCATTGCACAATTAATAAGTAAGAAGTACACAACACAGAAAAAAGCAGCAAACGCTCTAAGAACCTGTTAAGGATCTCGAAAATATGAGGTAAAATAAGCATAGTTAAGAAAGAGGTATATCTATGCAAAAAAGCTATCCAAGAGATATAAGTAAAGAACAATTTGAAAAAATTAGACCAATACTGG